>JADFOF010000148.1 GCA_022563015.1 Planctomycetota bacterium | reverse complement strand
ACAGGTTGAAGTGGGTGCGGTAGGTCGCGACAGCCACCCCGTCCAGCGTCGCCAGCGTGTGCCGCTGTGGGAACAGGGCGGCGTACTGCCCCATCAGCCTGCGCAGGGTCGCCTTCGCCGCCGAGTCCTCCTTGATCGTGCCGATCTCGCTGCCCGAGGCCCCGAACACGTGCCACGTGTCGCGCAGTAGCGACTTGAGCGCCTTGCGCCGGAACGATCCCAACGGCTCGCCGGTTGGCAGCGACACGTCGTAGGTGGCCCCGAAGTCCAGCACGCTGCGGGCGCCGATCCGGAACAGTTCGGTGGACTTCGACTCATCCGTGTAGACGCGAAGATCCTCCTTGAGCTTGAACGCCTTCTGCTGGCAATAGCCGGCGAGGTCTCCGTCGGCCGCGTAGATGTGGAACCCGGCTCCGAACACCGTGAAGACCTTGCGTCGAATGGTGTACTGCTCGCCGGGGGCCGGGGTGAACGCCATGCGCATGCTCCTGTGTGTTAGCGAGATTACACCGGATCTTGCGCAGGGCCGCAAGTCCGGGCACGGCATATAACCAACAGATGAGTTCGCCGGGCGTCTCCGTTCGACGGTCTTGTCGCGCCTGGTGGATCAGGTCGTCTCGCCGACCTCCCACCGCAAAAACGAGACGATTCGAGCGTCGCCGCCGACGATATCGCGGACCGTCTTCTTGTCGTCCATGACGAACGGCTGCTCCATGAGCGCGACTTCGCTGAAGAACTTCCGCATGCCGCCCGCGACGATCTTCTCGGCGATCTCCTTGGGTTTGCCCGACTCCATCGCCTGGTTGATCCTGAAGGCGCGCTCTTTCTCGACCATGTCGGCGGGGATGTCCTCGGGCGTGATCCCCAGCGGCCTGGGAAACGCCGCGGTGATGTGCATGCACACCTTGCGCAGGGTGTCCTCGGAGATCGAGCCCTCGGCCTGGACGAGCACGCCGGTTTTGCCGTCGTGGTGGACGTACGAGCCGAACGCGCTCGCGCCCGTCTCGCCGACCAGCTTGTGCCCGCGTGCGTACGAGCAGTTCTCGCCCGTGGTGATGCGGATGTCGTCGATGACCGTGTTCATCTCGTCGGTTGCGGCGACGTCGCCGGTGTTGGCTTTGACCGCAAGGGCCGCGATCCGCTCGACAGCGTTGATGAAGTTCTCGTTCTTGGCGGTGAAGTCGGTCTCGCAGCGAACGGTGACAATCGCCGCGGTGCCCGCCGCCGCGTTGGTGCTGATCCCGATCCGCCCCTCGCCCGCTGCGCGCTCGGTGCGCTTCTCCATCTTGCCCTTGAGCTGCTTGCGGAGGATCTGCTCGGCGGACTCGAAGTCGCCGTCGGCCTCTTGCAGCGCCTTCTTGCAGGCCATCATCGGGAGCCCCGTCTCATTCCGGAGCTTCATTACGTCTTTCGCGCTGATCTGAGCCATACTCCAACTCCAGGGTCAATCGGGGCTTGAATCGGCCCCGGACTCATGTTGATGGTCTGGGATGACGGCCGTCCAAGACAAGATCGGGGCTCGAACGGTCGGCGTGCATCGTCTGTTTGGAATCATTCGGTCTTCTGGGGGGCGACCGGCTCCACGGGGGCGACAGGAGCGGCCGGCGCCACGGGTTCGGCGGACGCCTCGACGGGTCGGTCCCCTTCGGGGGTGCCGGCGTCGCTGGCCCGGTACTGGGCGCGACGACTCCGCCGCCGCTCCTGGGCCGGCGATTCCATGTCGTCGTCCTTCCGCGCGGACTCGGCCGTCAGGCGTTGCTCCTTCCCGTCGGTCACCGCCTTGCACAGCTCGCGGATAATGACGTCGATCGAGCGCATGCTGTCGTCGTTGCCGGGAATCGGGATATCGACCAGTTCCGGGTCGCCGTCCGAGTCGATCAGGCAGATCACCGGGATGCCCAGCTTCCTGGCCTCGCGCAGCGCGGTCATCTCGCGGTTCACATCGATCACGATCAGCGCCCCGGGGAGCTTGTCCATCTTCCGGATGCCGTTGAGGTTCCGGTAGATCTTCCGCTGCTCGCGCCGCAGCTGGCTCTCCATTTTCTTGGAGTAGGTCGCGAAGCCGTCCTCGGCATCGATGGCCTCGAGCTCCTCAAGCCGCTTCAGACGCCGGCGAATCGTGCGGAAATTGGTCAGCGTCCCGCCCAGCCATCGCTCCGTCACCCAGTGCATGCCGACGCTGGAGACGCGCTCGGCGATGATGTCCTTGGCCTGACGCTTGGTGCCCACGAAGCACACGTCCTTGCCCGTCCCCACGACCTGCGTGATAAACCGACGGGCCAGCAGCAACCCCTTGACCGTCTCCTTGATGTCGATGATGTGGATCCCGTTGCGCTTGCCGAAAAGGTACGGCTTCATGCGCGGGTTCCAGTTGCTCGCGCGCTGGCCGTAATGAATCCCGGCTTCGATGAGGTCCTTGACAAGCGTCTCGGCCATGGGGCGACTCCTGGCAGCGGCACCGGCGGAAGAGGGATCGAAAGGGCACGAACATGTCCGGACATGCTCCAGGCCCGCGACTCCCGCGAAAGGGCGCTTCATGTGAGTCGGTCACGGACACGCGTTGCGTGGCGCGCCGACTCGGCGTACGTGAAACACAGGTGAGAGCGGCCGAACTGCCCGCCTCTGATCCCCCGGACACACCGATCTCGTGCCTCGGGGACATCGAGTATAGGGACCACCAGCCGCCGGACAAGGTCGCTCAGCCCGCGGCTGGCAAGCGATGGGGATTGGGGGGGGATTCTCCCGGCAGCACGACCGAATCCGGCGCGGTATGCTGTGGCCTCATCACCCATGAAGGCGAGAAACCGGCGTATGGAGAGGATAATGGCACCCCTTGCCTTGTTGTCTGTGACGGTCCTGTCGGCGTGCTCCGCGATGAATACGCTCGGTCCTGCGGGTGAGCCGACGCCGTCGGTTTTTCAGACTCGAACCGTGGACCTGTCGCGGGTCAGCCCGAGCGTGACCGTCATCGAGATCGGGCGCACGGGGCAGGGACGACCGATCCGTGTGCTTCGCGTGGCCGGTGAGGGCGACGTGCTGCCGGATCATCGGCCGGCGCTGCTGGTGGTCGCGGGGCTTGACGGCGATCACCGCGTCGGTGTGGACGTGGCGCTCGGGCTTGCGCAGTCGCTCGAAGCCGACCATGCCGACCTGCTCACCACTCGCACGGTCTATGTCGTGCCGGGTGTGAATCTGGACGCCCTGGCAATGCACGAGCAGCCCGATCTCCCGGCACGATCGTTCAACGGGACGTTTACGCCCGATGACGCCGACCGCGACGGCCGCGTCGACGAGGACGGGCCCGAGGACATCAACGGCGACGGTGTGATCTCGATGATGCGGGTCGAGAATCCTCCGCCCGGCTCGGATCTTGTCGCACATTGGATGCTCGACCCCGACGAGCCGCGCCTTCTCGTCAAGCCCGATCAGAAGAAGGGCGAGACGGGCACGCACGCCCTGCTCGTCGAGGGCCGGGACGCGGACGGCGACGGTTCATTCGTTGAGGATGGGGTCGGCGGTGTCTCGCTGGACAAGAACTTCCCGTACCGCTGGCCGGCGTGGGCCGACGGCGCCGGGCGGTATCAGTTGTCCGAGCCCGAGACGCTCTCGCTGGCGAACTGGATGCTCTCGCGCGACAACATCATCGCGGTGCTGACCTTCGGCCCGTACGACACGCTCGTCAAGATCCCGCAGGCCGGCAAGAAGGACGCGACCGGGCATATGACGACCGGCATCGAGGACGACGACAAGCCCGAGTACGAGGCGATCTCGGAGCTGTTCAAGGACGCGACGGGGATGACCGAGGCGCCGACCGCGGACTCGGGCGGCTCGTTCCGCGGGTGGGCGTACGCGAACTTCGGCGTCTTCTCGTTCAGCACGCCGGTGTGGGTCCGCCCGGACCTGGTCGAACTCAAAGAGCCCCCGCCGGAGGATGCCGAGGGTGCCGAGGGTGAAGCCGATGCCGACGACGAGACGCCGTCCAAACCCGCCAAGAAGAAAAAAAGCGACGACAAGAAGAGCGACGACGCGATGTGGCTCGCCTACAGCGACGAGGATCGTGGCGGCGAGGGGTTCATCGACTGGACGGAGTTCGACCACCCGCAGCTGGGCAAGGTCGAGATCGGCGGATTCGTGCCGGGCTTCAAGCTGAACCCGCCCGACAGCGAGATCGAATCGCTCGTCGCCCAGCAGACACGGTTCGTCGCGGATCTGCTGGGCAAGTTTCCCGACATCAGCGTGGACGGGCCGATCGTCGAACGGCTGGACGACGAGGTCTGGCGGATCTCGCTGCGTGTTCGCAACGACGGGTTCCTGCCGACGCGCAGCGCCTCGGGCGTGAGAGCACGGCGGATTCGCCCCATGATCGTCTTTCTCGAGTTGGATGACGACCATGTCATCGCCGGTCGGCGGGCCACGCCCATCGAGTCGATCGCCGGAGGAGACTCACACGAGCTCGAGTGGACCGTGATGGCCACCGAGGGCACCCCGATCGTTATTCGTATTGATTCACCAGAGTTCGGCGAGCGCTCGCTTGTCGTCACCGTTGGGGAGCAGGAGCGATGATGAACCGAACCGCATCCGGCGTGCTGGCAATCTCGACGGCACTGGTCGCATTGGCGAGCACGGCGGTCGCTCAGGAGCACATTCCCGGCAAGGTCGAGATCGCCTGGAACCGCTACTACGACCACGCCGAGATCACCGCCCACATGACGGCGATCGCAAAGGCGTACCCGGAGATCTGCCGCCTGGAGCAGATCGGCCAGAGCCTCCAGGGCCGTCCCATGTACGTCGCGATCGTCTCGAGCCCGGGCACCGGTGCGGACACGTCCAAGCCCGGCATGTGGATCGACGGCAACGTGCACGGCAACGAGATTCAGGCCGCCGAGGCCGTGCTCTATTCGCTGTGGTACCTCACCAAGGCGTACGGGCACAACGAGGATCTGACGGAGCTGCTTGACAACTACAGCTTTTACTTCCTGCCCAGCCAGAACCCCGACGGGCGGCAGTACTGGTTCGACAATCCGAACACGCCCAGTTCGTCCCGGTCGAACCAGCGTCCGGTGGACTCCGATCGCGACGGGCTCGTCGACGAGGATCCGCCGGACGATCTCGACGGCGACGGGCACATCACCACCATGTGGAAGCAGGTCCCCGACGGGCGGTGGCGGCGAAACCGCGACGACCCGCGGATCTTCGAACGCGTCGGCCCCGACGAAAAGGGCGACTGGATGCGCCTCGGCTCCGAGGGCATCGACAACGATGGCGACGGGCGGATCAATGAAGACGGCCCGGGCGGCGATGACATGAACCGAAACTGGCCGACCGATTGGCATCCCACCTACGTTCAGTCTGGAGCCGGGCCGTTCCCTTTCAGTCACCCTGAAACCAAAGCAATCGGCGAGTTCATTCTGGCGCACCCCAACATCGCCGCGGGGCAGAGCTACCACAACTCGGGCGGAATGATCCTGTCCGGCCCCGGTGCGTCCTACCTGACGAGCCATTACCCGGCCTCGGACCGGCGCATCTATGACGAGATCGCCAACATCGGCGAGGACATCCTGCCCTACTACCGCAACATGATCATCTACGACGATCTGTACACGGTGCACGGCGGGTTTGTGAACTGGCTGGCTGAAGGGCTCGCAATACTGAGCTTTACGAACGAGCTATGGACCGCTGGAAAATACTTCCAGCGCGATGTGCGCCCAAACCAAGAGCGCACGTGGCTCTGGCGCGATCGTCTCGCGTTCGGCCAACTGTTCACCCCCTATACCGAGTACGACCACCCGAAGTACGGCCCGATCATCATCGGCGGCCCGAACAAGTGGTCCAGCCGCAACACGCCGACCTTTATGCTCGAGGAGGAGTGCCACCGCAACTTTGCGTTCACGATGTTCCACGCCGATCAGATGCCATTGCTGGAGTTCGACCGGTTCGAGGTGCGTCGTCTGGATGACGCGCAGGACACCGGGCTCTGGGCGGTCACGGTTCAGATCCGCAACACCAAGCCGATCCCGACGCGCCTCGCGATCGCCCAGCAGAAGCGCATCGGCACCAACGACCTGCTCATCTGCGAGCCGCAGGGCGACACGACGCTGGTGACCGCCGGGCGCGTGACGGGCGGGGGCGGCCGCTTCGGCAGGTTCGGCGGGGGTGCAGGGCGCGAATGGTTCAGCAAGCAGATGACGCCCGTGACGCACGAGCCGGGACGGATCCAGGTCGCCGACGGGATCCCCAGCCGGGGATGGCGGATCTACCGGTTCATCGTGCGCGGCCCAGAGGGCGGCACAATCCTGCTGCGCTACGAGGCGGAACGGGCTAAGAACATCGAGACGACCATCGAACTGAGGCAGACCGAAACCCTGGCGCCGTAGGCGGTCAGGCGCATGCCGCGGGTCGTTCTGCCCGGTTCAGACGGCTCGTGCAATCCGCCTTGGGCGATCCCGAATAAGGCTCCCGACAGGAGCCAGCCATGCGCATTGGACAGCACAACGACCGCTTCCGCGAGGTGCAGCACGTGAGCCAGTGGTGGGTGTGGGCGATCGTGGGAGGCATCGCGCTGACCGGGTGGTGGGCCTTCGTCGAGCAGATCGTGATGGGTCGCCCGTGGGGCAACCAGCCACCGC
>JADFOF010000147.1 GCA_022563015.1 Planctomycetota bacterium | reverse complement strand
CTGGCCGACCCTGAGTATCGATACAAGAACTTCTGGCTCTTCAAGGGCACCATCGTCGGTTTCGACGAGTACAAGGACGCTCAGGCGGCCCGGGTGGACGCGGGCGAAGAGTTCGACTACGACGCGTCCATCGAGGGCTTTCGGATCATCAACGACTTTGAGTTCGAGGTCACGCTGAAACGCGCTGTCAGGCAGTTCGCCTGGAAGCTCGCTATGTTCCAGACCGCGATCGTGCCGCGCGAGGCGGTCGAGTTCCACGGCGATCGCTTCAACCGCCATCCGGTCGGAACCGGGCCGTTCGTGATGCGTGACGAGAGGGACTGGGAGCTGGGCAAGAGCCTGGTGCTCTATCGCAACCCGAACTACATGGCGGACTATTACCCCAACGAGTGGATGCCCGAGGACGAGGCTGCCGGTCTCACCTCCGCCGTCGGAGCCCGCCTTCCGATCGCGGACAAGCTCGAGATCGATTTCTTCGTCGAGGCGAATCCGCAGTGGCTCGAATTCCGTGTGGGGAACAAGGACTTCACGACGGTGCCGGACTTCGGGTTCGAGGACTCCTTCAACAAGCGCACGAAGGAACTGAAGCGCTCGTGGCGGAACAAGGGCATCCGGCACGTCAAACTCCCCTTGCTCGACTTCATCTTCCGCGGCTTCAACATGGAGGATCCGCTCGTCGGCGGGTACGGGCCTGAAAAGAAGGCCCTCCGCCAGGCCATCAGCCTGTGCATGGACTGGGACGAACTCAACGAGGATCTGTACTGGGGGACGACCCAGATCTATGACGGGCCGATCCCGCCGTCGCTCGACGGGTATCCCGAGGGCGGCCATGCCCCGATCAACTATCGCGGCCCGGACTACGAGCGGGCGCGTGAGAAACTCCGCGAGGCGGGCTACACCGTCGTCGATGGCAAGGTCATCGACCTCCCGCGGATCGAGTTCTACACCAGCCGCGGTGCCAGCAGCGAGAAGAACGTCCAGCAGCTCGAGCGCAACTTGGCCGAGGTCGGCATCAAGATCAAATCAAACCTTGTCGATTTCTCGACTCTGATTGAGGCGGTCGACAACAAAAAGGCCCCCTTCTTCAGTTTCGCATGGGGTTCGGACTACCCGGACGCGGAGAACAACCTGGCGCTTTTTTACAGCCCCAACGTCTCACCCGGCTCCAACCACTACAACTACAGCAGGCCGGAATACGACGAGATGTACGAGCGGTGCATCACGATGCCGCCCGGGCCGGAGCGGACCGCGCTCTACATAGAGATGCGGGACATGGTGATCGAGGACACGCCGTTCGTCGGCAGTTTGGGCAGAACGCGCTACTACGTCATCCATCCGTGGCTCAAGAACTTCAAGCCCACCGAGACCTTTTACAACTACTTCAAGTACCTCGACGTTGATATGAACGACCCGAAGCGCCCGCGATAAACCGCTCGGCTCGCGATCAGCGTCCGATCCAGAGGAGGCCGCTCGGCATGTGGGCGTACGTCTTACGCAAGCTTCTGTACAACATACCGGTCTACTTCGGCATCATCCTGCTGATGATGGCGGCGCTGCGCGTCAATGACCCGGTCAACAACTACCTCGGCAAGCACCCGACGCCCGAGCAGCGCCTCGCACTCGAGAAGGACATGGGGCTCGATCAGCCCTTTATCGTCCAGTACGTCATGTTCATCGCCCACATCCCGCTGCTGGACTTCGGAGACAGCTGGAAGTACGAGGGGACCACCGTCCGTGAACGCCTCATCCGGGCCGTCCCGCCGAGCCTCTCGTTCACCGTCCCCACGCTCCTGGCCGCGGCGATGATCTCCATCGTCGTGTCGCTGGTCTCGGCCTACTACCGAGGGCGCCCCGTTGACAAAACGCTGATGATCCTCGCTGTCCTGGGCATGAGCGTCAGCTACCTGGTCTACATCATCCTCGGGCAGTTCTTCGGCGCGTTCTGGCCCCGGGAGGCGCAGTGGAGCCTGGCCCCGTTCGCGATCAGCGGCTACGAGCCGTGGATCGGCATGAAGGACGTCGAGGGCGGAGGTTCGGCGTTCTTCTTCAGCCCGACGACGTGGGTGACCTACTGCCTGCTTCCGGTCATTGTCGGCGTCATCGTGGCCATGGGGTACGACACGCGGTTTTACCGTGCCGTCATGGTCGAAGAGTGCACGAAGGATTACATCATCACAGCGTTGGCCAAGGGCGCCACCAAGCGCAAGATCATGTTCGTGCACATGCTCAAGAACGCATTGATCCCCATCGTGACGCGCGTGATGACCACGCTGCCATTCCTCATCACCGGCTCCATTCTGCTCGAGATGTTCTTCAATATCCCGGGGATGGGAAAGACCCTCATCACCGCCATCAACGACAACGACTTCCCGATGATCCAGGGATTCGTCGCGGTGTTTGCAGCCGTGATGATCCTCACCATTATCCTCACCGACGTGATCTACGCGCTGGTGGACCCGAGGGTGCGGCTGTCATGATCAAGCGACTCGCTAAGTCACGCGGACTGCGGCGCTTCATGCGGAGCAAGATCGCGATGGCCGCGCTTGCCGTCATCGGACTGTACTTTGCCATCGCGATTCTTGTCGGGGTTTTTCGCGTGATCACGCCCGCCGACGCCACGGTTCGCGTTCTGCCGAGCCGCTATCCGGGCTTCCTGCAAACGCCGACCCTCGACAAGCGTTTCGAGGTTGCCCAGTGGTTCATCGATCGCGTCGAGACCAAGCTCAACTTCGCTGAGCGGCGAAAGACCGATGTGCGGCCGCTGCTGGACGAGCTCGCCCTGGTCGAGCGCACGGTCGCCGAACTTCCGCCGGAACGACTGCGACAGTTGATCGACGAGGCGTGGGAGGTTTCCGACGAGGCGGGTGAGGGCTTCGATCTGCGAGACGATCTCCTGGACGACCTCGACGACGCGACCCGCGAACTTGCCTCGCACCGCGATCCAGACACCGATACCGCGACCCTTCGGCCGGTCGAAGAATTGCGAGCCTTCATCCAGGGCAAGCGGGCAGAGGTTCAGGCCTCGTCGGGCGAGATCGATTCCGCACTGACGCGGCTCGAAGCGGTCGTCCTCCGGATCCAGCCCCTGCCCACCGGATGGGCGGGAATGAAGTACACGTTTCGCACGTTCCTCGGCAGCGACTATGGCGGGAGCAGCATCTCGATCAACGCCTTCTACAGCATCAAGGTCGCCTTCCAGGTCGGGATCGTCACCGCCACCATCTGCGTCTTCATCGGGACCGTGCTCGGCGCCGCCGCTGCCTTCTTCGGGGGCTGGGTCGACCACACGGTGATGTGGCTGGTCTCGACGATGTCGTCGATTCCGTACCTGGTGTTGCTCGCGGTGCTGGTCTACATGTTCCGCGGCACCTACTTCGACACGACCAGCAACCCCTTCCTCTCGCTCGTGCCCCTTTATACTGCTTTTTGCCTCACGTTCTGGGTCGGGACCTGCCGCGTCATCAGAGGCGAAGTGCTGAAGATCAAGGAACTCGAGTACGTCCAGGCCGCGACCTCCATCGGCTTCGGGCGCTTCTACATCCTTCTCCGCCACGTCGTCCCCAACGCCACCCACCTCATGTTCATCAACTTCTCCCTGCTCGTGATCGGTGCGATCAAGAGCGAGGTCATCCTCACGTTCCTGGGCCTGGGCGTGAAGGGCCAGCCGAGCTGGGGGCGGATGATCGCCAACGGCCAGCAAGAGGTCATCAACTTCGCCTTCTGGGAAATCGGCTCCGCGACGGTTCTGATGTTCGGCCTGGTGCTCGTCTTCAACATCGTCAGCGACGCGCTCCAGGACGCGTTCGACCCCAAGCATGTCACGTGACCGACGCATGAACGCATCTACAAACAGCACCGCGGCGCCGGTCCTCTCCGTGAGAAACCTCACCACCTCCTTCCGCACCGACATGGGCATCGTCACCGCGATTGACGGCGTCTCGTTCGATCTCGCCGCGGGCGAGACGCTGGGCATCGTCGGCGAGTCCGGCTGCGGCAAAACCGTCACCAGCAAGTCCATCATGAGGCTGCTCCCCGAGCACCTCACCATCTACGGGCCCGACAGCAAGGTCATGTTCGAGGGCTCAGACCTCATGAAGGCCAACGAAAGGACCATGCGGCGCGTCCGCGGCGACAAGATCGCCATGATCTTCCAGGAGCCCATGACCTCGCTCAATCCCGTGTTCAGGATCGGCTGGCAGCTCGAAGAGGCGCTCAAGTATCACACGGATCTGAACAGGTCCGAACGCCGGGAGCGGGCGATCGAGATGCTCCGACTCGTCGAGATCCCCAACCCCGAGCACCGGGTGCGCGAGTATCCGCACCAGCTCTCCGGCGGGATGCGCCAGAGGGTGATGATCGCCATCGCCCTGTGCTGTGAGCCGAGCATCCTGATCGCCGACGAGCCCACCACCGCGCTGGACGTCACCATCCAGGCACAGATCCTGGACCTGATGGCGTCGCTCAAGAAGAAGCTCAACACCGCGATCATGCTCATCACGCACGACCTGGGTGTGATCGCGCAGGTGTGCGATCGGGTGCTGGTCATGTACGCGGGGCGCGTCATCGAGGACGCGTCGGTCCACGACATCTTCTATCGCCCGCAGCATCCCTACACGCAGGCGCTGCTCGAATCGATCCCCAGGAGCGGCGGCAAGGAGCGCGGCAAACGCCTTCCGACGATCGAGGGCATGGTGCCGTCGCTGCACGAACTGCCCAGCGGGTGCCGATTCAGCGAGCGGTGCCGGTACTGCGAGGACCGATGCGTCCAGGAGGAGCCGGACCTGCTGAGGGCCGAAGACGGACGGAGGGTTCGGTGTCACTTCCCGCTCAGCGCGGACCGGACCGCGGCTGCCAGGGGCGAGACATGACCCAGCCCGTCGCACAGCCGCTTCTCACGCCCGACCGGACCAATGGCCAGCCGCTGCTGATCGTCGAGAATCTCGTCAAGCACTTCCCCGTGCGGGGCGGCGTGTTCAATCGTGTCGTCGGGCACGTGCACGCGGTCAACGGCGTGTCGTTTTCGATCAATCGCGGCGAGACCATCGGTGTGGTCGGCGAGTCAGGTTGCGGCAAGTCCACACTGGGCAAGTGCGTCATCCGACTCCAGCCGTGCACCAGCGGGAAGATCCTCTACGAGGGCGCGGACATCACCTCGCTGAGCCACGCCGACATGATGCCCTACCGCCGGAAGATGCAGATCATCTTTCAGGATCCCTACTCATCACTGAATCCCCGGCTCACCGTCAACGCGCTGCTGCGCGAGGCGATCAAGTTCCACCACATCGTGCCCACGAGCGAGATCAACGACTACATTGTCCATCTCATCGAGACGGTCGGCCTGCGCCCGGACGTGCGGAGCAAGTTTCCGCACGAGTTCTCCGGCGGTCAGCGGCAACGCCTCGGGATCGCGCGGGCGCTGGCGGTCAAGCCCGAGTTCATCGTCGCGGACGAACCCGTCTCTGCGCTGGACGTCTCGATCCAGGCCCAGGTGCTCAACCTGCTCATGGACCTGAAGGACAAGTTCGGGCTCACGCTGCTGTTCGTCTCGCACGACCTGAAGGTGATCGAGCATTTCTGCGACCGCGTGCTGGTCATGTACCTGGGCAATCTCGTCGAGGAGCTGCGGTGCGACAAGCTGCACGACGAGGCACTGCACCCCTACACCACCGCCCTCCTGGGAGCGAACCCGATCAACGACCCGGACCAGCGTCGCCCGCTGGTCGTCCTCGAGGGCGACGTCCCCAGCCCGTTCAATCCGCCCATCGGGTGCGCCTTCGCCGGGCGATGTCCCAAGGTGATGGAGCGGTGTCGGCACGAGATGCCGCCACTGGAATCAAAGGACCACGGGCAGCGTGTCGCCTGCTGGGCGGTCGATTGAACCGGGCTTCAGCCGTCGTCCGTATGCGCACACGCCCTGCTCCTATGGGGCAGGGCGATATGCGGTATCCCACCAGAATCTGAACCCGGCTACCGGTTTATTCCGCCCGCAGCCAGGTCATAGGAGGAGAGAGAGACAAGACACCAGTAATCTGCCACGAGTTCTCGGAGGTGCCAGTAATCCACGCAGTTTTTGTCCCAATCTTGCGATTCGGCACGCGCGTCTCGGTCGCCCCGGTCATTTTCCGAACAGAGCAGACCCCCGGCTGACCAGAATCAGCTTCATTCAGCGCCTCATGTCCGAGCCCGCGCGGACGCCGAGTCTGAGCCCGCTCGGGGGCGAAGGCTCGGATCGGGGACCATCGGGGATATCCGAGCCTTCGCTCTGCTCAGACTCGGCGTCCTGCCCACATTTCGGCGCGGCATCTGATCTGAGTACGCGCTACCCCTGACGCCCTTCAATCGCCGCCAGCAGGCACCCGCCGGCCAGCACCAGCAGGTCGTCCAGCTCCTCGTGCTCGCGGAGGATCGCGACGCCCAGGCGATGCACGAACAGGTTGAAGTGGGTGCGGTAGGTCGCGACCGGCTCCCCGTCCAGCGTCGCCAGCGTGTGCCGCTGCGGGAACAGGGCGGCGTACTGCCCCATCAGCCTGCGAAGCGTCGCCTTCGCCGCCGAGTCCTCCTTGATCGTGCCGATCTCGCTGCCCGAGGCCCCGAACACGTGCCACGTGTCGCGCAGCAGCGACTTGAGCGCCTTGCGCCGGAACGACCCCAGCGGCTCGCCGGTCGGCAGCGACACGTCGTAGGTGGCTCCGAAGTCCAGCACGCTGCGGGCGCCGATCCGGAACAGTTCAGTGGACTTCGACTC
>JADFOF010000146.1 GCA_022563015.1 Planctomycetota bacterium | reverse complement strand
ATCACACACCCCGCTTCGGCACAAGACATTCAGCCCTTCGCCGCAAGCCCCCATGCCCTCCAACACGCCAACACACCTCGACGTCAAGAAAGACCGCGGGCTGACTGTCGAGTGGCCCGACGGCACCAGCTCCTACTACTCCGTCGCCTACCTGCGCAGGATGTCGCCGTCCGCAGACATGCGCCAGCTCCGCGAGCAGATGGAGGCCAACCCGCTCACGATCCTGCCCGCCGCCGCCGCCGGCAGCGGCCAGATCGCCATCGCCCACGCGGAACTGGTCGGCAACTACGCCATCAATTTCACCTTCACCGACGGCCACTCGACCGGGATCTACACGTGGGAGTACCTCCGCGAGATCGACCCGGCCCGGCGCGACGCCTGACCGCCCCCGCGCCTCCCCCCTCAATCCACCCGCACCATCTTGATAAACTCGCCGTACCGCTCGACCACGTCCTCCCGCGTGAGCGTCGTGAGCCGGTCCAGGCTGAACGACTCGATGTTGAAGCTCGCGATCACCGTTCCGTGCGCCAGCGCCCTGCGGATGGTCTCGAACGACGCCGGCTCATCCTGCGCCCCCCGGGCCGCCTCGGCCGCGATGAAACCCATCATCCCGCCCGCGAACGAGTCGCCCGCCCCCGTCGGGTCCACCACCCGCTCCGCCGGGTACGCCGGCAACGCCGCGATCCCGTCCCGATGCACAAAGATGCACCCGTGCTCGCCCTTCTTGACCACCACGAACCTCGGCCCAAGCTCCAGGATCCGCCGCGCCGCCGAAACCGTGTTGCGCCGCCCCGTGAACTGCTCCGCCTCGTCGAAGTTGAGCACCAGCCCATCGACGCGCGTAAGCAGCTCGTGCAGCTCCTCGCGGGCCGTGTCGATCCACAGGTCCATCGTGTCCGCCACCACCAGCGAACGCTCGGGAAAGCTCGCGAGCATCTCCAGCTGCACCGCCGGGTGCGTGTTGGCCAGAAACACGAACCGCGAGTCGCGATACGCATCGGGGATCTTGGGCGGCATCTCCTCGAGCACGCCAAGCTCCGTGAACAGCGTCTCGCGCGTGTCCATGTTCTCCGCATACTTGCCACCCCACCGAAACGTCTTCGACCCGACGCGAACCTCCAGCCCCGCCGTGTCGATCTCGGGAAAACTGTCCAGCGTCGCCCGCAGCTCGTCGGGAAAGTCGTCGCCCACAGCCCCGACGATCCGCACCGGCCCGTAGAACGACGCCGCCGCCGCAAAGTACGTGCAGCTCCCACCCAGCACGCCCTCGCGGTGCCCCTCGTGCGGCGTGTACACGGTGTCGATGCCCACGGTTCCGGTCACGATCAGCGACATACAAGTGCTCCGGCCAAGGTCCAGTCGCGACAGATTCTCATCGCCGCGAGCGGCTAGGGTAGCACGATCGCCCTTCGATCGCCGCTCGAGGCATTCAACGCCGACCGCAAACGCCCGGGTCCACGACATGCGCCGCGAGTGACACCACCTGCCGTCGTTCTGATTCCACCGCCCACTCGGAGCCGTCTGCACCCGTCCCTACGCTTGATTCATGAGCCTGACGCTCACAACGCCCCTGCGCGACGTGGCCGCCATCGGCACCGGCCGCGCCGACGCCCTGGCCACCCTCGGGCTCACCAACGTCGGTCGCCTGATCGCCCATGTCCCCACCCGCCACGAACGCCACGAGGCCGAAACCCACATCGCCGACATACAGCCCGGACGCATCGTCTCTGCACGCGGCGAGATCACCGCGACGCGCGTGGCGGGCGTGCGCGGCTACGCAACCGGCCGCAAGGGACGCTTCGAGGCCGTCCTCATCGACCACACCGGCCGCCTCGACCTCGTCTGGTTCAACCAGACCTACCTCCGTGACACCATCATGCCCGGGCACAGGCTGCGCGTGCAGGGGCTGGCCAAGTCGCGAGGCCCGGGCCTCCAGATCGCAAACCCAAGGTTCGAGATCCTCGACCAACGCGACGAACCACCACAGGGCGACGAACGATACCGCCCCGTCTACCCCGCCGGCGAGCGCGTCAGCTCGCACGAGATCGAGTCCGCAGTCGCCGCCGTGCTCGAAGACGCTCTGCCCCTGATCGACGACCACCTCCCCGCCCCGTACCTCGACGAGCGCGCCCTGCCCGACCTGCGCGAAGCCTACCGCATGATGCACGCCCCGCGCGACGAGGACGCATTCGCACAGGCCCGCCGCCGACTCGCCTACGACGAACTGCTCCTCCTGCAACTGGGCCTTCAGATGAAGCGCAGGCACCTGCGCCACGCCCTGCGCGCGCCGCCCCTGCGCTTCAGCGGCGCCATCGACCGCCACATCCGAGAACGCTTCCCCTTCACACTCACCCCCGAGCAGGACAAGGTCGTCGCCGAGATCGCGCGCGATCTGTCGGCCAGCGTCCCCACCAACCGTCTCGTCCAGGGCGACGTCGGCAGCGGCAAGACCGTCGTCGCCGTCTACGCCATGCTCATGGCCGTCGCCAGCGAGCACCAGGGCGCACTCATGGCCCCCACCGAACTGCTTGCCGAGCAGCACTTCGCCTCCATTTCCGACATGCTCCAGGGCTCCCGCGTGCGGATCGAGCTGCTCACCGGCGCCACACCCGCCGCACAACGCGAATCCATCCTCGCACGCACCGCCTCGGGCGACCTCGACATCCTCATCGGCACCCACGCGCTCATCACCGGCTCGGTACGGTTCGCGTCGCTGGCCGTCGCGATCATCGACGAGCAGCACCGCTTCGGCGTGGGCCAGCGCGCCACATTCCGCGTCCAGGCCGGCGAAGACCACTCGACCGACCAGCGCCCCATGACGCCGCACGTCCTCGTCATGACCGCCACACCGATCCCGCGCACGATCGCGATCTCGCTCCTGGGCGACCTGGACGTCTCAACCATCAACGGCCTGCCGCCGGGGCGAAAGCCCATCACCACCAGGCTCGTCTCGCCCGGGCAGCGCGACGAGGTGTACGCGTGGCTCGCCCAGCGCGTCGCCGCCGGCGAGCAGGCATACGTCGTCGTGCCAGCCATCGACACCGGCGCCGCGTCAAACCTCCGCGACCTGCGCGAAGTGGTCGCACGCCTCGAACAGCGCGAGCTCGCAGGCAGACACGTCGCCTCGATGCACGGCCGGCTCAAACCCGCCTCGCGCGAGCGCATCATGGCCCGCTTCCGCGACGGACGGATCGACGTCCTCGTCGCGACCACCGTGATCGAGGTCGGCGTCGACGTGCCAAACGCCTCGGTCATGATCATCGAGCACGCCGAACGCTTCGGCCTCGCCCAGCTGCACCAGCTCCGCGGGCGTGTCGGCCGCGGCGACCGCCCCTCGGTCTGCGTGCTCATCGCCGAGCCCGCAACGCCCGAGAGCGCCCGCAGACTCGACGCCATCGTCGCCACCACCGACGGGTTCAAGCTCGCCGAGAAGGACCTCGAGATCCGCGGCCCCGGCGAGGTCTTCGGCACGCGCCAGTCCGGGGCCGCTCCCTTCAAAATCGCCGATCTGGGCCGAGATATCGACCTCCTCCGGCTGGCGTACCGCGATGCGAAGGCCTGGATCGAGGCCTCTCCTACCCTCGCCAGACCCGCCGAGGCCACCCTCCGCAGACGCCTGCTCAAGACCCACGGCCGGCATCTGGGCCTCGGCGACGTCGGCTGATCCGCCGGGAGACGGGAGAGTGGACAAATCGGGTTCCGTTCAGTAAGCTGGTCCCGTGCTGGAAGACGGAATTCATGAACGCGTCCGTGCCGCCGCCGGAGAACGCACCAACCGCGTGCTCGCCGAGCTGACCGGCGCCTCCCCGGAGACCGTTCGGCGCTACATGTCCGGCCAGGCGCCCAGCGTCGAGTTCCTCAGCGCCTTCTGCCGGGCCCTGGACATCAACGGTGACTGGCTGCTCACAGGTCGAGGCCCGATGAAGGCCGTCGATGTCAAGCACCACGCCCTCGGCGAGGCACGCGCGGCGGACCTGCTCGGCGCCATGGCCGGCTCCATCGAGACACTCATCGATCGCGTTGACCGCATGGAGAAGTACGTTCAGACTCTCGAGACGCGTGTGCGGGCCGGTGCGGCGGCGGGCGTCATTGACGCGCTCACGGCCCAAAAGAAGACCGGCCTAATAGGAGAAGAGCATGCCCACCTCGGACCGCCCGCCGGCGAAAGACCCCCCGCCGCGTCCCGGGCGGATCAAGCCCGCCAGCGCGCCATACGCATTGCCGACGCCATCGCAGGGCGACCATATCCGGATGCTCATTGAGCTGCTCCAGCCCACCGGGCCGGACCTCGCCAGACGCTGGCTCGCCGCCCTCCTGCTCGTGCCGCGCGACGATCGCCAGAGCGTGGTCGAATCCGTCGAGCAGCGCATCGCGTCGATGTTCGAGCCCGACGCACCCGCTGAATCCACCGACGATGACGAGATCGACATCGTCTTCCCACCGGTTCAACGCAAGGGATACGTCGAACAGACGCACAAGACCTACGCCCGCAAACCCGAAAAAGGCCAGGACGAAGCGACCGCAGGCGACGCTTCCAGACGCGGCACGGGTTGACGCCCACTGACTACCATCCGCCATGGACGCGAATCGCGCGCTCGCCGAGCAGTTCAAGCAGATGGCGATCATGCTCGAACTGCTCGGCCACGACCGCTTCCGCGTGAACGCCCACGCGCGAGCCGCACGCGCCATCGAGGCCCTCGCCACCGACCTCGCCACACTCGCCGACGACAAAAACGCACTCACCGCGATCGACGGCATCGGAACCAAGTCCGCCGACAAGATCATCGAGTTCTGCACAACCGGCCAGATCGCCGAGTACCAATCGCTGCGCCACCAGGTCCCGGCCGGGATCTTCGACGTCCTCGCCATCCAGGGGCTCGGCCCGAAAACCGTCAGGCTGCTCTGGGAGAAAACCGGTGTCAAGGATCTCGCCGGTCTCAAGCGCGTGCTGGACGACGGCTCCATCCTCGAACTGCCACGCATGGGCGCCAAGACGGTCCAGAACATCAAGGCCGCACTCAAGTTCGCCCAACGCGCCGGCGAGCGACTCCCCCTCGGCCGGGCGCTCCAGATCGCCGAAGGCCTCGTCGCGATCCTCTCCGAACTGCCCGAGGCCGACCGCGCCGCATACGCCGGCTCGCTCCGACGTGGACGAGACACCATCGGCGACATCGACCTGCTCGTCGCCACCAACACCCCGGCCCCCGTGCACGAAGCCTTTCGCGCACTGCCGGGCGTCGAGCACGTCCTCGCCGCCGGCGACACGAAATCGTCCGTCCGCGTGCGCGCGCCCGGGGGTGGCGGACGCTTCGCCGGCAAAGGTGGACCGATCGTCCAGGTTGATCTGCGAACCGTGCCACCCCAGAGTTTCGGCGCCGCCCTCATGTACTTCACCGGCTCCAAAGAGCACAACGTACGCCTGCGCCAACGAGCTCTCAAGAAGCAACTCACGCTCAACGAGTACGGCCTGTTCCCCCTCGACGACGAGCCGGGTTCGCCCCAGTCGCGCGGCGTCCAGCCCGTTGCGTCCGAAACCGAAGAGCAGATCTACGCCGCGCTCGACCTCCCCCTGATCCCGCCCCAGATCCGCGAGGACCGCGGCGAGCTCGACCTGACCGCGCCGCCAAACCTGATCGAACTCACCGACATCAAGGCGGAGCTGCACGCCCACACCAACGCCTCGGACGGCTCGCTCACACTCGAACAACTGGTCGCCCTCGCAAAAAACCGCGGCTTCCACACCATCGCCGTCACCGACCACTCGAAGAGCTCCGTGCAGGCCAACGGCCTGAGCGTCCAACGCCTGCGCGAGCAGATCGCCGCCATCAAAGAGCTCAACGAGCGAACGCCGGGCATCACCATCCTCGCCGGCAGCGAGGTGGACATCCTCTCCGACGGCTCGCTCGACTATGACGACGAACTGCTGGCCCAGCTCGACATCGTCGTCGCCTCGCCGCACGTCGCGCTCAGCCAGGACGCCGCCGCCGCCACCCGCCGACTGCTCGCCGCCATCGAGCACCCGCTCGTGCACATCCTCGGCCACCCGACCGGCCGCCTCATCGGGCGCCGCCCCGGCCTCGCCCCCGCCATGGACGAGCTCATCGCCGCCGCCGTCCAGCACGACACCGCCCTCGAGATCAACGCCCACTGGATCCGCCTCGACCTGCGCGACACCCACGTGCGCGCCGCCGTCAACGCCCGGTGCAACCTCGCCATCAACTGCGACGTCCACGCCGACGACGACTTCGACAACCTCCGCTTCGGCGTCCTCACCGCCCAACGCGGCTGGCTCACGCCCGACCTCTGCATCAACGCCTGGACCCCGCACCGCCTCCACACCTGGCTCGCCCGTTCACGCCACTGACTCCTCCCGACCATCGTGCCTCTGCTCCAATCAAGGCACATCCAAGGTACGTCGGATCTCCGAGCCGACCTCCGGGTCTGACCTCTGTGGTGGGTTAGCTCTCCGAGCTGACCTCTGTGGTACGTCGGCTCTCCGAGCCGACCTCTTCGCCGACCTCTGTGGTGGGTTAGCTCTCCGAGCTGACTTCTGTGCCGACCTCTGTGGTAGATCAGCTCTCCAAGCCGACTTCTTCATCCGGAGGTCGGGCACCACACCTCGCCGCCGCGGCCCAGGTGTGCGCGGGCGCACACAGCACCCCCCGCCTTCGCGCTCTTCGCGGCCTTCGCGTTGAGATATGAAAACAGACGGCGGAGAGCCCGCGCTTGCGCTTGGGCCTCTTTCCCATGCGTGATATGACGTCGAACAACGTCGGCTCGGAGATCCGATCTACCTTCCCCGGCCCTTCCCAAATCCCCCTCC
>JADFOF010000145.1 GCA_022563015.1 Planctomycetota bacterium | reverse complement strand
GGCGCACGCCAGGGTCACGCGCGCCCGCATCCCGCGGCCGCCGGTCTCGTTCATCTCCGCCCAGTACACGCACCCGTCCAGCTTCTGGTCGACCAGCAGCTCGGCCGCCTCAGCGAGAGCAGACGCTCGCGCTGCGTAGGCGTTCAGCTCGAACCGGTCCTGCTCGCCCTTCACACTCTCTCGCAGCGACCGCAGACCCAGGGCCAACTCGCGCAGGGGGGGTGAGAGCGTGTTGTCGACCAAGCCGGGCTCGCGTATGCGGCCGGTTCGCAGATCGCCATGGATGATGCGGTCGGCCCATTGATCGAAGAACCTGCGCGCCTCGCCGGCCACGTCTCGCACGAGGTGAATCGCCCGGTCGAGCACGCCGGTGTCGCCGACCGCGAGCTGGAGCTGCGCCAGATAGCCCTTCCGCCGCCGGGCGTCATAGAGCGTGCGGAGCAGGAACGAGACGCGTCCCTCGGGCAGCGACGCCCCGAGGTGTTCGCTCGCCACGTCTTCGACCATGTGCGCTTCGTCGAGAATGACGTGGTCATACTCCGGCAGGATGCCCGCGGTCGAGGGCGGCTGGCCCTCGATGGCCGGCCGGCGCAGGCCCGAGGCGCGCAGGGCGAGGTCCGCGAAGAACAGCGCGTGGTTGCAGATGAGCAGGTTGGCGTCCTGGGCCGCACGCCGGGCCGACTGATAGAAACACTCGCCATAACGCGGGCACCGCCGCCCCATGCAGTTGTCGGCGTCGCTCTGGGCGAACGACCACACCTCCGGGGCTTCGAGGGTCGCCAGCGATGCGAGCGACCCGTCGTGCGTGGTCTGAGCCCACGATCGGATCACGTCCAGCGACCGATCCTGCTTGGCCGACGACAACAGCCTGGCACGATGCTGGTCCGCCAACGCCAGCCGCCGCAGGCTCACGTAGTTGCCGCGCCCCTTGACCAGCACCGGCTTGAGCGGACGAAGGGCCTTGAGATGCTGTTCGAGCGACTGCTGCAGCAGCGGGATATCGCGTGACACCAGCTGCTCCTGTAGAGCGATCGTGTTCGTGGCGACGACGACGCGCTCGCCGAACCGCACGCAGCGCAGAATCGCCGGGACGAGGTACGCGAAGCTCTTGCCGACTCCTGTGCCGGCCTCGACCAGCAGGTGGGCACGGTCGCCCAACGTTTCGGCGACGCGCTCGGCCATGCGGATCTGCTGCGGCCTGGTCTCGAACGACGTGCCACGGCGCGCCATCTCCTCGGCGACCGGGCCGTGCTCGCTCAGGATGGACCCCGCGGAGAGTTGCGTCACGCGGGAGTGTACGGCCGCAGTCTGCGCCGGTCAGTTGGGCCGACGTGCGCATCGGTTGGGCGGATCACGCGGAGGATACTGCGCCCGTTCGCGTGCGACCCGGTGCAATACGGAGCGTGCCAAGGCGTTAGTCAGGTGGTCATAAACGGGCAGGAATCGGCCGCGAGGCCGGTCTCACGATTCACGACACAACGTACAGGAGTTTCGGGCGATGAAACCGAGGATGATGTTGGTGTGCTTTGGGAGCATTCTATTGGGCACCGCGGCGTACGGGCAGGAGGGGCGACCGATCGTCCGCGAAGCTCCACCGCCGCACGATCAGGCCGACAGGCCCAACGATCGATCCCGCCGAATGGAGATCGTCAAGAAGCGCGAGGTGAATCAACAGCGGGTGCGCACGCAAACTGGTCAGCCGGGCGCCCCGGACGTGGCCAGACTGCGTCGGGCGAAGCAGGAGCGCATGAAGGCGGGCGAGGGGCGAGGCGGTTCGAGCGAGGCCCAGATCGGCAGGATTCGTGCCGCAATGCAGCAGTTGCGCACACAGGGCGGCCCGGCGCGCAGCGGCCCGAGCGATGTGGACATCGACCGGCTGCGTGCGATGGCACGCACATTCATACAGCAGCGCCGGCAGGTGCAGCCGTCGCGCAGCCGACTCCAGGCCGCGAAACGTGTGGATCGCGCAACCGGCCGACGCGCCGCACGACCTCAACACGCCCAGCACGACCGCCAGAACCGAACGGGCCAGGCCGCACGCGGCGCACGGCACCCCGGCCAAGATCGCACCGCGCGTCGTCCCGGCCGGGCCGAGCGGGAATCGGCCCATGCCGGACCGCGCCGAGTGACCGGGCAGCGTCGCGGCGGCCACGGACCGGGCGCGATGCGCCAGGGACGCGGGCAACACGGGCTCGCCTTGGGTCGCCCGGGCGGATTCCAGCGGGGGCCGGCTGCGCGCTCCGCACAGATCCACCCGCCGATGCGCGGCAATGTTGGTCCCGGACGCGGACGCGGAGCCGCCAGGGGAGACATGGATCGCGCACAGATAGGCCAGCGCGGCCCGCAACGTCTGCAGCAGCGTGGCCCGCAACGCGGCCAGCGTGGGCAGCGTCCGGGCAGGTCCGCTCGGCCCAGCGCGAAAGACCGCCCTCGCGATCGCGATTGATTGAACAGACCACATGTATCGGGCACGGCCGCGATTGAGGCGAACCGCGGTCGTGTCTTGCTTTGTGCCGTGAGTGAATCGATCCGCGACGGCGCGTGGACGATCGCCGCGGGACAACCGGTTGTATCAACATCCGCCGCCACTTCTCCCGACCCGGCCGAGCGAACGCATGCGACGCCCGACGAGCCCGACTTCGCGTCACAACCGCTCCTACACTGGGCCGGCTGCGGTCACGGCCTCTGAACCACTTCGAGTTGGCGACGCGGGCCCGGTGGCATCCCGGCCTGCCGATCCTCCGTCCACCCCGGCGCGCTCGCCCACCACGAGAACCGCATGTTCGACAGACTCTCAGACGGGTTCAGCGGCGCCTTTAGAAAGCTCTCGGGCAGGGGATCGATCTCCGAGGCGAACGTCCGCGAGGCGATCGACGAGGTGCGCACCGCCCTGCTCGAGGCAGACGTTCACTTTGACGTCGTCAATGATTTCTGCAGCGCAGTCGTTCAGGACGCGCTCGGCCGCGAGATCACCAGCAGCCTGAAACCCGGGCAGGAGATGATCGGCATCGTGCACGAGCGGCTGGTGGAGCTGCTCGGCGGGTCGCCCGAGGACGGCGGCCGGGAGCCGGGGATCCTCCACGTGAGCCCCGGGCCGACCATCGTCATGATGTGCGGTCTGCAGGGATCCGGCAAGACCACGACCTGCGGGAAGCTCGCGGCGTACCTGAAGAAGCGCGGGCGCAGCGTGATGCTGTGCGCGGCGGACCTGCAGCGACCGGCGGCGGTCGAACAGCTCGAAACCGTCGCTGCCCAGGTCGCCGACGACGCGCCCGGCAGCGCCACGGTCAGCTTCTACTGCGAGCCGGACAAGGTCGCCGAGTACGGCAAGGCGATCGGCGTGGCGGTCAAGGTCTGTCAGCACGCGCTGCAAAGAGCCCGCAAGGACGGCATCGACACGCTGATCCTCGACACGGCCGGTCGGCTGCACGTCAACGACGAACTCATGGGCGAGCTGAGCCGCATCAACCGCACCCTCTCGCCCCACCAGGTCTTCCTCGTCGTGGACGCAATGACCGGGCAGGACGCTGTGAACTCCGCCAAAGCGTTCCACGAGCGGCTCGAGGTGGACGGCGTGATCCTGACCAAGTTCGACTCGGACACGCGCGGCGGTGCGGCGCTGAGCGTCAGGACGGTCACCGGCGCGCCCATCCGGTTCATCGGCGTGGGCGAGAAGATGGACGCGCTCGAAGAATTCTACGCAGAACGTATGGCCGGGCGAATCCTCGGCATGGGCGATGTCGTCACCCTGGTCGAAAAAGCACAGGAGCAGATCAGCGAGGACGAGGCCCTAAAGCTCCAGGAAAAGATGGCCAAGGGCGAGATGTCGATGGACGACTTTCTGGCCCAGCTCCGCTCGCTGCGCAAGATGGGCAGCATGAAGCAACTGCTGGGCATGCTCCCCGGCGTAGGGCAGGCGCTCAGGGGCGCCGACATCGACGAGAAGAAGTTCGACGGGATCGAGGCCATGATCAACTCGATGACGCCGGCCGAACGCACGTCGCCCAAGCGGATCGACAACTCGCGGCGACGGCGCATCGCGTCCGGCGCGGGCACGCGGCAGCAGCAGGTCGGCCAGCTCGTCAAGCAGTTCGACATGGTCAGCAAGATGAGCAGGAACATGGCGAGCATGTCGATGGGAGACCGGGTGCGAGCGGCCAAGCAGCTCTCCGCGGGTGGGATGGGCGGCCTGATGCCCGGGCTCGAGGGCGTCCCCGGTATCCGCACCCGGGGCTCGACGAAAGCGAGCAAGGGCCGATTCAAGCCCAAGCGCCGACGGAAGTGACCCGACGGCCCAGCCCGCCCGGCTGCGCCCAATGCTGATGTGGCGGCACCGGAGTGATCGCCGTGCGCGACGATCGCACAGCGCTGCGGCGAGAGCCGGACGGATGCGCTCGAGATCTCGCCTGTCCGGGGCACGCAGGGGCGTGGGCGCTTGTCAGAACCCGCGCAGGCGACCCAATACCGGAGGGGGGACTCGAACCCCCACGGGTGTTACCCCAATGGATTTTGAATCCATCGCGTCTGCCAATTCCGCCACTCCGGTGATGGGGGCATGGTAGCCCGATCCGCGCCGAGCCTCGAACGCTATCGGCCCGAAGCCGAGGCATCGACGCGCGGTTGGGCGCGTTCGGCGGGCGCGCGCGCCCAAGCCGCCCTCGAAGATATCGAGGACAAGCTCGCCGCAAAATACAGTGACGGTGAACTCCCAACAACGACGACAACAACAGCATCAACAACGACACAGAGACCGAGTGCAGCACGGTAGAGTCGTGAGCAGTCACCTGTTTGTCTATGGCTCCCTCGTCGTGCCGATCGTCATGCAGACGGTGACGGGTCGGTTGTTTCGTCACGCCGAAGCTTGCCTGCACGGCTTCGAGAGGTTCATGCTCGAGGGACGGGTTTATCCCGGGGTTGCAGAAGCCGAAACCCGCTCGACCCGGGGGCGAATCTATTTTGATCTGGACGAAGACGCCATGGCGCGCCTCGACTACTTCGAAGCCGACGACTACGAACGTCGCACACTCTACGTAGAGTTGGCAGACGATTCCCTCGTGCCGGCTTCGGTCTACGTCATCAGCGACATTCTCCTGTATCTATTGATCGATGACGTATGGGACGAAGCCAAGTTTGTCGCTGAGGATCTCGAAAATTTCTTGAAGCAGACACGCAATTGGATGGCGGACTACTAGAGCGCCTCGCGATTTCCCAACATCGCCATGCCCAGAAGCAGCGGTTGGTTGTCGCGCCGCCAATCGATCGGCGGTGCCTGCAAGCGCCCTGGTGCGCAGACCCGCGAGGCGCCGGCTTCGAAAAGCTGTCGGATCACGTCTTCGCGATCCGGCTCGAAGCCCGCGAGTGCAACACCGGCCAGGTGCGGCGCCAAGCTGGTGAGGGTCGTGGGCAGCATGTCGCGGCTTTCGAGAGGGACCAGGCGGATGAAACGATTGAGCGGCGCGCTGCGCAGGGGAGTGTCGCTTTCGAGCACCACGGTCCATTCCGTGCCGGCACTGGCAATGACCCGTGTTTTGCCATCGAGGGCTGCGCGCATTTCGGCCGCGGTCCGTTCGCGCGCGATCCTTGCCGCGGTTTCGGGCGCGACCGCTCCCCGGGGCAAACGCTCTTGCGCGCTCGCAAGCGCGCCCCCGAGTGCTTGTGCAAAGTTTTCCGGGTCTCCGTCCGCTCCGCCCACAAGGTAGAAGGCAACGGGAGACAGGCAGCCCAGCTGATCCCAAAGCGCAATGTCCATGGCGAGATTGCCGGCGAGTTCAGTGAGCCAAGTGTCGCCGAGTCGAGACAAATCAATCAAGGCGATGGAAACGCGGTGACCGTAGAACACGCGCCGCTGCCGGGGCGCGAGGTAACGATCTACCTCGGAGATCGTTTCGTCTGAGCCAGTCGCGACGACACACGGAGTCGAGTAGAACGCGCGGTTTGCCTCGGCGTCGTCCTTTTCGAAGGGCACGATCCCCACGCAGTCAGCCAGCAACGGGTCGACCTCGCGAATGGCATCCACCACCAGGGACGGAGTGATGGCGTCGCGGGAAGCGGGCTTGCACAAGACTGCGGAACGCAGGACGAGGGGGAGCAAAATCGAGAGTACGCTCGGCATGGGGATTGAGCCCGCGAGCAGTACGCTCGTCACCGGGTAGCCGTGTGCAAGCCATGTTCCCGCTTGGGCGTGCGGGTGCAGTTCAGCGTTCGCGAGGCGTTCGAGGGATTCCCCCGTCCAGGGTTCGAAACCCAGTTCGAGTCCCGCGCGGACGGTTGCGGGGGCAAAGCCACTGGCTGCGGGGAGCTTTGCCTCGAGTTCTTTGCGACAAGTAGAAGAGGCATCCCGAAAGCGTTCGAGGACGTTCCCGAGCCCGCCCAGGATCTCGGCGTCCGTGCGTTCGCGCAGTCGTCCGCGCGCCTGACTCAAGCTCTCGATGGTCGAAGCGATGCGCTCGGCAGAGTTCATTGTTGGGCCTCGTGCCACAACTCGTCTGCCGCGATCGAACAGCCGCGTTCTTCTTCATCTGCCGCGCGGCCGAGCACTTCGAAGCCGTCTGTCGCGCCCTTAACAGTGCGTCCTAGATCGGCGGTCTGAAGTGCCGCGACGCTCCCGGTGTTGGCAAGGTCGTGAATCACGATCATGCCCGCCGCACCAGGCTTTGCAATTTCTCCGGTTTCGGGATCGATCAACCGGACCCGTACCCATGGTGGCCCGAGTTTTCGACGCGGACCGGGAGTGTCCATGCTGTGGGATTCGAAGAGCAACGAATCGTAGAACTGGCTTCCCAACTCCGTCATGCCGTATTGGTTGACAATATGGTCGGGCGGGATGCCCAGCCGTTGTTCGAGTGAG
>JADFOF010000144.1 GCA_022563015.1 Planctomycetota bacterium | reverse complement strand
TTGGGCTCTCTGTTCCCCCCCGCTGCCCGGCCGGGACTTAGGAGGATATGCAGTCAGAATAGACGCGTTCCAGCTCGGCGGCGTGAGTGTCGATCCCTTTCGGAGGCCGAACACGTCCGCGCACGCGATCCAGGACCGTCGGATCGCGCAGCAGCCGGACCAGCGTCTCGGCCATATCGAATCGATCGTTGCCGCGGAACAGAAACCCGTTCACCCCGTCCTCGACGAAGTCCGGGATGCCGCCCAGCCGCGCGCCCAGCACCGGCACGTTGCAGGCGTTGAACTCGAAGACGGTTTGCGGCCCGTTGTCCCACCACACGCTCGGCACCAGCCCGAGATCCTTGCCGCCGCAGATCCACGGGATGTCGTGATACTCGTAGCCGAGGTGGAACGTCAACCGGGCCAGGCGCGGCTCCATGCGGCGGAACCGCCACTCGATCGTCTCGCCGCCCAGCGACGAAATATGAAGATCGATCCGCCGAAGATACTCGGGCGTGAGCAGCTCGAGCGTGTCGGCCAGCATCGCCAGGCCCTTGTACCAGTGGTTGAACCCCATGAAGACCAGCCGCACGGGTCGGCTCGGGTCGTCGGCGAACGCGGGCGGGTCGAACACGAGCTCACGGTGCCGGCTGACAACCTCGTTCACCCACGTGCCGATGTGCAGCGTCGAGATCACCTTCGGATCGACGCCGAGATTCTCAAACTTGCGACGCACAAACTCGGACACCGCCAGCACCCGATCGCACCCGTTGAGCATCGCGATCATCGCCTCTCGCCTGCGGGCGTAGTCATTGGGTGGCTTGTCGCTCTCCGGCTCGGGCGTGGGCTCGTTGTCGAGCGGCTGCCATTGCGGATCGAGCGGCGACGGCCAGCGGCGGGGATCGAGCTCGTCGAGCAGATACTTCGCCTTGCCGCGTTCGTCCGGGCCGACCATCGGCATCGGTCCCGAGACGGAATCCGGCGTGATCGCCTTCCACGATCCTCCCGACGGATCGGACGACGCCGTGCCCGTCCGTCTGTGAACGAGCGAGACCAGTTCGGAGCCAAGAGCGCGAATCGTCGGCCCGAGCGTCTGGTGCGTTCGCACGGGATTCAGGGTGATGGGCACGTAGGCCTTGGGCCCCTCGAATCCGCACGCTGCGCGCGTCCGACGTTCTTGGGCCGGGTCAACCGCCTCGATACACGTCGCGCACGCGTGCCCGTTGTCGAAGCTGCGGCACGGCGTGCGATGATGCTGCATCAGGTACACCTGCGGGCAGATCGTGTGGTAGTTATGCAGTGAATACAGCACACGCGCGCCGGCGTTGCGGGCCGCCTTGACGCATTGCGCCGAGAACCCCTCGATGTTGTGGAAGTGCACGATGTCCGGCTCGATCATGCGGAAGAACCGCTCGATCTCGGCGTCGAGTTCCGGCGCGGCGACCTCGCCGAGCGGGTCTCGGAACTGCGCGGCCGAGGGCGCCAATACCGGCGAGTCGTACACCTCGAAGACGCGCAGGCCCATCCAGTCGGCGTGCCGACGGATGCGGCATCCCTCCCTCTTCGAGGTCGTGCAGGCGGTCCCCCCACAGAGGCTGACGATGTCGTGCCCGCGCTTCGCCAGCCGCAGCGCCAATGCCTGACAATACCCGTTGACGCCGCCGCCGCCCGTCGCGCCGTCCCAGATCCGTGCCCAGTTCACCAGTACGATGCGCATGCGAAGGCGAGTATACCGAGCGAAAGGCATCGGCAGCAAATCGGATCAAGCATGGGCGGTGCAGCGCCGGGCCGCACGCTACCATTCGCCCCGGGAACAGCCATGATCTCCAAGCGGTGCGACAATTGCGAGGTGCTGATCGAGGTCGATGACGACTCGGCCGGTCAGAAGGTCGCCTGCCCGGAATGTGGGGACATCAACCGGATCCCGGCGGCCCCGGTGGCGGGTGTAGTGAAGGAACGGGCCTCGGGAGACCGCGCGACCGCGGCTGGCTTTCCGCCGGACTCCGGCCCGGAGGAGCGCGTGGCCGTGTTCCGCCCCGCCATGCTCCGCGCCCGGCCCCTCACGTTCTTGGGAGTCTCTCTGGCCATGCTGGCCGGCGTCGCCGGGGTGGTCTATTTCGGCTTGATCAACACGCATCAGCTCGGCATGATCGCGTCCCTGGTGGTCGTCCTCGCCGGCGTCGGCGTGATGGTGGTCTGGAAGATCAAGACCCTCGCGGAGGGGCTCGAAATCACCAACAAGCGCTCGATCGCCCGGCGCGGGCTCCTCAGCAAGGCCACCAGCGAGGTCCTCCACGACAACATCCGCAACATCCAGATCACCCAGACCATGTGGCAGCGGGTCTGGGGCGTGGGCAAGATGGGAATCTCCAGCGCCGGCCAGGACGGGCTGGAAATCGACATCAAAAACCTCCCCAGGCCCGACAAGATCCGCGAGATGATCGACCTGTATCGCCCCCTGTGACCGCACCCGTCGGATTCATCGGAGTCCCCGGCTGGACTTCCACTTGCCGCACGCTTTGAATGAACCCGCCGCCGAGGGTTGCACGAAAGGACACATGGCGTGACCTGGTTCCACAAACTCCGTCTTCGGGCGTTCGCGATCATCGCCGGCGTGTCGGTGCTCATCGTGATCGGTCTGGGGTCGATCGCATCCGTGCCGCTCTGGGCACTGATCGGGGCGGTCGTCGGAACCGTGGTCCTGACCATCAACACGATGGCGGCGAGGCTGGATTCGCCCACCTGCCTGGCGTGCGGCAAGGATCTGGCCAAGGAGCCGGCGGGGGAGTACGGCCTGATCTGCCCCAAATGCGGGTCCATCAGCCTGCCCCGCACCGCGCACGCGGCCGGCGACGAGGACGAATCCCCAGACGATCTCGCCTGATCGCTCACCACACACCAGGATCGAGCCGCCTCAGCCGTCGTCTTTTTTTCCCGCGGCGGACTTGGCGTAGTCCTCGGCCGAGACCTCTCGGATCTCGGCCTTCTCGAGGATGGCGTCCATCGTCTTGTGCTCACGGATCTGCTGCGCGATGCTGCCGATCCGGTTCGACTGGATCAAGTCCTGGCGCAGCTTCTCCGGGCGGACACCCTGCTCCAAGGCCATCTCGGCGATCCGGCCGTTCACCTCCGCCTCCTGCACCTTCACATCCATCTCGTCCGCGGCCTTGTTGAGAATGAAGAAGAGTTTGAGCTCGTTCGCGGCATCCTGGCTGGACGCCGCTCGCAACTCCGCGATGTTCTCTTCGATCTGCGTCTGATCGACGCCGCGGTACATGAGCTCCATGCGCCGGCGCTCGAAGGTGCGTGCGGCCTGCGTGGTGGTCATGCGCTCGGGAAGATCGATCTTCGCGGACTCGACGAGATGCCGGGCCACCTGCTGCCGCATCGCCACGTGCTGGCGAACGTGAATTCGCTGCTCGATCCGTGTACGGACCATCTCCCTGAACTCCGCCTCGTTCTCGAGCCCGTACTGCGAGCACAGGGCCTCGATGCCGGCCGGGATGATCCGATCGATGCGGTCGACCTTGAACGCAATCGTCAGTTCGGCGCCGCGCACGCCCTCGATCTCGTGGTTCTCGGGGCCCGTGGCCTTGATCGTCGCCGTCTCGCCCGGTGCAGGCTTGCCCAACTGAGAGCCGAGGTCGTCCACCTGGATGCCCAGAACCATGCCCGCCGCACCCTTGCCCTTGGTCGCGGGCATCTGGATGACCGCCCCGGGGATGTTGTAGAACTCCGTCCCGTCCGCGCCGGTCATGACGCCGTGGCCCGTCAGATAGTCGTCCTTGCCCGCCGTGGTCTGCTGTTCGAGCTCGCCGTCGTTGATGCTGATCTTCTTGATCTCTTCGTCGATCGTCTCGTCGGTGACCTCGAACATGGGCTTGTCGATCTTGAGGCCGTCCCACCCCGGCAGCTCAAACTCCGGGAGCACCTCGACCTCGATCTCGAATTTCAACGGCTGCCCCTCCTCGATGGTGACATCCTCGAGCATCTCGCTGCTCGGCTCGCCGATCACCTTGAGGCCGTTGCGCTCGACCGCGTCCGAGTAGGCCGACGCCACCAGCTGCTTCTTCGCCTCCTCGCGCATCGAGGACCCGAACTTTCGTTCGAGCAGTTTGCGCGGCACTCGGCCCTTGCGGAACCCGGGCAGCGTCGCCTCGACGATGAGCGTGTCCATCGACTCGGCCATGCGCTCGGCCACGGTCTCGGCGGGCACCTCGATCGACAGCCGCTTGAGGCTCGGCCCCGCGTCGGTGATCTCGACCTTGTTCGTCTGCTCTTTCGTCTGGTCGGACGTCGCGGATTCAGCCATGGATCGGGGCTCCGGATGGGGCGAGGGGGGCAAGACGGCAATGGTAGCCGGGCAGCCGGGCGATCGTGGTCCCGTCGTCCGCGCCGCGCATGGAGAAGCGCCGCCGGCTGGGTGTCCAACCGACGGCGCATCACGAAGGGGATGAATCTTTGAGCGGTCGTCCTTATGCGGCGAGCCCCATCCCCGCCTCCGCGCCGCCCGTCTCGGCGTCGGCGGTGCCGAAGAAGACGACTATGGGCTGGCTCTGCAGACCGGTCTTGCTGCCGCGCACGCCCTGGATGATGTAGGTCGCGCTGGTGGTGCCGGGGGGCACGGTCGAGTCGGAGAACGACTTGTCGCTGCCGTCGCCCTGGCCCACGAAGGTGAAGCCGGTCTCGGTGGCGAGCCTGCGCGTGACGTTGTAGATCGCGCCCACGGGGGCGATCGCGTCCCAGCTGAGCGTGACGGCGCCGTCGGGCTCGATGACGCGCCTGATATTGGTCGGCTGGCTGGGCGCCGGCGCCGGCGAGGGCGGGTCTTTGGGCGAGACATTGGCCGCGTCGTAGACGACCTGCGGGTCGGCGCTGTTCTCGGCGAAGTTCTTGATGTTGGCGATGAGCGGGCTGGCGTTGTGCCGCATGCTGGTCGCCTTGTCGTCGTAGCTGGCGGTCGCGTTCTTCGAGTCGCCGCGGACGGTCTGGACGGAGGTGAACGAGTCGCGTGCGTCGGTGATGTCGGCGGCGAGGTTGGTGACCTGCGCGCTGGTGAGCCCGATGGCGGCGGGGCCGGCGGCCCACGCGGCGATGCGAGCTTCGAGCCATTGGAGTGCCGGTGTGTTTCTTCCGGGCATGTTGTCGCCCATGATGGAATCTCCTGTGCTGCTTCGCAGCGGGGAGGGAAACCGGGGAATCGCGTACGTTGCGTTCCGCTTGTGGTGTCTGTGATCGTCGCGCCGGTGGCGCGGGTTGAGCGGGTTGTGAGAAATGGTTGGAAAAAGTGACTGAGTGACGGAGTGACGAGGTGACGGAGTGGCGGAGGAGAGATCGCCGTGCGGTTTTCGGCCCGGGGCGGGGAAAGCGCGATTTGCGAGGTCCGATATGTGTGCTCGACGCGCTCTGCGCACTGCAGTCCCGGCTCTGCGCACAGCAGTCCCGACTCCGCGGGCAGCAGTTCCGGCTCCGCGCACTGTAGTCCCAACTCCGCGCACCGCAGTCCCGGCTCCGGGGGCAGCAGTCCCGACGACCGGAGCAGCAACGCCCGCTCCGCGCCCAACCGCCTCAGCCGCCCCCGCACCCCCGGAAACTGACGCCCCATTCCCCGCCAGGGGGCACGACCCGCTGGCCGCCCCCACTCCCACACCGCTTGAAGAAACCGGCTGTGCCGGCCGCTCCCCTGTCGGCGGAGCAATCGCGGGCGGCTGCTCTGAGCCGCACGCATACAATTCCTCCGCAGGGGAGCGGCGGGCGTTCCACACGACCTCCTACGTTACCTCCATTGGACGCCTTGCCACTTTGATTCTTCAGGCTCACCGTGCTCATCATACATGTCGCATCGCTGCGCTCCGCATGCTTGACACACCTGATCCATCCAGCCTCGCACTGTTTTGCGAGGATCAGCTTCGGTTGCCTCAATAAAGAGTGGTGTAAATTCCAGGTTCTGTTCAATGACCGTCGGGAGATCACCCATGCGATTGCCACCGAGTGTCCATCCTGGAATATTGAGGTAACTGAAACACACAAAGAAAGATCGGATGCCCGTCCATTCGGCCAACTGCGACGTCCCCTTCGCTATGTTTCTGGAGAGGTAAGCGCCAAGCCAAATGTCAGGAATGTTCCGACCACTGATTGAACTCGGGGCACTCTTGTGGAACGAGTCCAGTATGCCTGATCGCGAGAGCCGACACAAGTCGCCGCGGGTTCCTTCTCGTTGCCAGCCATGAAAGGTGGGCCGATCGTTCCCGTGCATGCCGAGCGATTGTGAGATGGCGTATAACTCCTGGAACGGAAGCGATGCCGGATTAATGATGCCTTCGGATGCAGGAACGGGATAGAACGTGAGTGCCAGCGTTCCGCTGGGAAGTGCCTGCTCACGTGAGTTTCGTTCAATCATCGCCCGGTGCGTGTTCACGCGGAACCGATCTGAGACGATGGGTGGGGCGGTCGCCAACTGGGGTGGTTCGCCGACGTTCGTGAACTGCGAGTTCCACGGGAACCAAGCCGACTTGGCGGCGGGGGCTGTCTGGAACCGCAAGTCCGGGTCGCCGACGTTTGTGAACTGCCTTTTCTACGGGAACCACGCGCTCGAGGCCGGTGCGGTCAGCGTGCTCACCGGCAGGCCGAGTTTTGTCAACTGCACGTTCGCGGACAATCATGCCACCGCAGGTAAGGGCGGTGCGTTCTTCGACAATCGCGGCGAGGCCGAGCTGCGTAACTGCATCGTCTGGAACAACACCGCCGGAAAGGGCGATAGCCATGCGATCTACAACAACCCGGCCATGGGCGGCAGGAGCACCGTGACCCATTGCAACATCGGTGGTGGCTGGCCGGGAACTGAGAACAAGAACACCGACCCGCTGTTTGTGAATGCCGCCGCTGGTGATTACCGCCTGCGATT
>JADFOF010000143.1 GCA_022563015.1 Planctomycetota bacterium | reverse complement strand
CTCCGGTTCCGGTCGCCGTTAGCCTCGCACCCGGGCACGCGGGCGAGGATCTGTGCTTCGAGCCGATCGCGCAGGGCGGCGCCGACCGCGGCGTTCGATTCGTCTTCGATCCATTCGACCGCCTCGCGGGCCGCAGCCGCCATCCCGACGATGCCCGGCACGTTCTCCGTCCCGCCGCGCCGGCCGAGCTCCTGCGAGCCGGGTAACTCCGGGAGCAGGTCGATCCCCGCGCGGACGCACAGCCCGCCCACGCCCTTGGGCCCGTGAAACTTGTGCGACGAGAAGGTCAGCAGGTCCGGCGCGTCGTCTCCTTGGACACTCACCGGCGTCTTGCCAACGCCCTGGGTCGCGTCGCAGTGAAAGACGCAGCCCTGCTCGTGCGCCAGGCGTGCGATCTGCCGCACGGGCTGGATCACACCCGTCTCGTTGCCCGCCCACTGGATGCTGACGAACGTCGCGCCCTGAAGCAGCGGGCTCAGCTCGTCGAGAATCACGACGCCACCGCGGTCCACCGGGGCCCAGCGCACGCGCACGCGTCCGCGCTGTTCGAGCCATGACAGCAGCGTGCGCACCGCCGGGTGCTCCGTTCTCGCCGAGACCGCCACGGGCACATCGGGCTCGGCCAGGCGCAGCAGGCTGTGGATCGCCAGCGACGCCGACTCTGTCCCGCCGGAGGTGAAGACGATCTGCCCAGCCCTGGCGCCGATGAGTATCGCGATGTCGCGCCGTGCCCGCTCGATCGCGCGGCGGGCCTCCTGACCGGCCCGGTGCAGGCTGGACGGGTTGCACCAGACCCGTTCCAGCGCGTGCACGACGGCGGCCCGCACCGCGGGCGTCGGCTGCGTCGTGGAATTGCTGTCGAGATAGATCACGTGCGTCAGCCCTCGTCGGGCCTGTTCTCGGGGCCGACCACCAGCCGGGCGATCACGCTCTGGACGTGCACGCCCGCTTCGTCGCGCCCGTGCCCATCGATCCCCCAGGCCGACAGCACGCCGTACCCCAGCCCGACGTCGATCAGCAGCCACGCGATCAGCTCCGCGGTGAACCGCCTCGTGACCTTGTGCGACTGCTGGGCCAGCCGGATCTCGTCGGCCACGAACCGGTGCAGCTTGGAGATGTGGTTGCGCAGCGCCGCCTGGATCTGCGGGTCGTCGACCTCGGTGATCGCCTGCAGGATGACGCGGTACGCGCCCTTGCCGCCCGGCTTGACCATCGGGTTGTCGCCGATCAGGCGTCGGAGGCGTTCGGCGGGGTCGGCAGCGTCGGCCAGGTCCGCCTCCCACTCACGGAGCGTGTCCTCACCCGTCCGCTCGATCAACGCCACGAACAACGCACGCTTCGAGTCGAAGTGCCGGTAGATGATCGGCTCGGTCACGCCCGCCGCCCGTGCGAGCTGGCTGGTCGTCGCCCGCGCGTACCCGTGCGTCGCGAACAGGTCAGCGGCCGAGTCGAGCAGTTGCTCGCGTCTCTTGGCAGCGGGGAGTCGTGTCATCGTGCGTCCGAACGGGGCCCCTCTGTGAAGAGTCTATCCGCGGTTTCGGTCTTGCGCCTGGTATTCGGGCGGCGGAACCGGGTCGTAGCCGGACCCGCCGAACGGCTGACAACGCATGACCCGCCGGAAGGTCAGCCACGTGCCCCGGATCGGACCGTGCTCCTGGTACGCCTCGGCCGCGTACCGGCTGCACGTGGGCTCGAAGCGGCACTGCCCGCCCATGAACGGCGAGAGCGTCACCTGGTACAGCCGGATCAACAGGATGAACGGCAGCGACGCGATCCTGCCCAGCCGGTGCCCGCTCACGACGAACGCTCCGGGGCCGACCCCTCCCGCCGCGAACGGCGCTCGCACACCGCGTGGCCCTGCCCGACCAGCTCGACCAGCAGCGCCTGGTACTCGCGCTGCCCGAGCGCCTGGTGCGGACGCAGGCCCACGACGATGTCGTAGCTGCCGCCGGCGGTCGGCCGGGGAAACTGATCCCGCGCCTGCCGGAACGACTCGCGCAGGTTCCGCTTGATCCGGTTTCGCACCACCGCCGACCCGACCCGCCGACCGACCGCCAGCCCCAGCCGATGCTGGTCGAGCCCGCTGGGTGCGATGCTGACGACCAAGGGCCCGGCCGACTTGCGAACCCGCTCTGCAGCCACGCGCTGGTACTCCCGCGCGTGCCTGAGGCGGTGCCTGCGTCGAAATGTCAGACGACCACCGCTCATGCTCCATTATACGGATTCCAACCGAAACCGGGCCGGAACGCGCCCGTGTCAGCCGCGAGGCTGCGCCGGCGGTGTCAGCCCGATGAACAGGAGCACCGCGCCCAGGCCGATCAGCCAGGGTCTGGCCCACCGCGAGGTCGTCAGCGACTTCAGAATCGAGCGCGTCTCGACGCGCTCTGGCAGGCGGACGGGGCCCGGCTCAAGGTCGGCGAATATCGAGGCTGGCCCCGTCAGCGAGACCGGCACCAGCACGGTCCGCGTCTCGGGGACCGCGTTGAGCTGGGTCAGTGCCAGTGCCCGGATCAGGCCCGGATCCCGCCGATCCAGGGCCGCGAGGTACCGCTCGTACGCCATCGTCCGGTCGAACCGGTGGGCCTCGAGCGCCAGGGCCCGATCCCGCTGCCACCGCACGTACTCGAGGTCCTCGAACGCCGGGATCAGCACCGTGCACGCGAGCAGCAGCAGGGCGCAGAAGAGGAAGGGCCAGCCGGTGTCGATCGACACGAAGGCGCTGGCAGGCTGTTCAGTGCGGTGGGGGCGGGGCATGAGCGTCCCCTATCGACACAGGCTCAGCCTCGGGACGATTTTGAGCCTACCAAGCGCTGGGCAGGATCGCTCCTCGGCAGATCCGTACACTTCGCGCCTATGGGCCGATCCGTTGTCATCACGGGCCTTGGCGTGGTTTCGGCGTATGGCCTGGGCATGGACGCCCTCTGGGAGGGGTTGTGCTCGGGCACGTCGGCCCTGAGCCGCATCGAGAGCTTCGACGCCGGCGGGTTCCCGGCCAAGCTCGGCGGCGAGGCCCCGGGAGTGCGGGCCCGTGACTGCGTGCCCAAGTCCTACCGCAAGGCGGTCAAGGTGATGGCCCGCGACACGGAAATTGCGGTGGTGGCGGCGAGCCTGGCGGTCGAGGATGCCGCCCTGGTCACGCGCGTGGCCCAGAACGGCCCGACCACGTATCCGGGCGAGCGGCTGGGGTGCCATATCGGCGCCGGGCTGATCTCCGCAGAGACCCAAGAACTCACGCAAGCACTTGTCACAGCACGAGATAGCGAAGATCAGACGAAGGTCGACTGGCGGGTCTGGGGCGAGTCGGGGATGAACAACCTCCCGCCACTTTGGCTGCTCAAGTACCTGCCCAACATGCCCGCCTGCCACGTGACGATTCTGCACGGTGCCGAGGGCCCCAGCAACACCATCACCTGCTCGGAGGCCAGCGGGCTGCTCTCCATCGGCGAGTCGGCACGGGTGATCGAGCGCGGGGCCGCCGACGCGTGCTTCTCGGGCGGGGCCGAATCTCGCATCAACAACATGGGGCTGATCCGGATGCACCTGGCGGGGTGGCTGGCGGAGACGGGGGACGAGACCGACGGTGGCCGGGTGGTTCGGCCGTACGACCCCGACAGCGCCGGCGGGCTCTTGGGCGAGGGCGGGGGCATCGTGATCCTGGAAGAAAAGACCCAGGCTGTCGCCCGCGGGGCCCGGATCTACGCCGAGATCAGCGGCTTTGGAGCCGGGCAATCCGACCCCGCCTGCGGCGAGGAGGTCGACCTGGGTCTGCTGGGGGCGATCGAGTCCGCTCTGGGCGATGCCGGGGTGGTCCCGGGCGAGATCGACGCGATCGTCCCCAGGGCGCTGGGGAGCCCGGCCGAGGACGCGCTCGAGGCCCGGGTGCTGGCAGCGGTTTTCGGGGCTGCCCTCGAACGGATCCCGCTGGTGACGATCGTCCCGAACATCGGCAATTGCCTCGCGGGCGCCGGGTCGCTTGCAGCCGCGGTGGGGGCGCGGTGCTTGCATGAGCAGAAGCTGCCGGCAAGGATCCATGCCGGCACGCCGGGCTTTGGGTTGATCGCCGGCTCGTGCGCCCCGCGGGGCGCGACGCTGCGCCGCGTGCTCGTGTGCACGTCGGCACTTGGTGGACAGAACGCGGCGGTCGTGTTGGGCAGCGTTTCATAGATCTCACCGTTGGCTTTTCAGACTAAGGAGACCGCACTCATGCATGACGACAACGACCGCAGATCCGGAGGCCCGCACACCGGCCGGCGGGGCATGCCCCTCTCGGAACTCGACCCGGAGCTGACGGCGATCAGCCACAAGGTGATCGGCCTGGCGACCGAGGTTCACATGGCGATCGGGCCGGGCTACAGCGACTCGGTCTACCTCGAGGCCATGTCCATCGCGCTCGAAGACGCCGACATCGCGTACAAGTCGCTGCACGAGATCGAGATCGACTTCGACGGGCACAAGGTCGGCACCACCATCGCGGATCTGCTGATCGAGGAACAGTTCATCGTCGAGCTCATGGCCGAGCCGCGAGAGATCAGCGGGTATGACCGGACGCAGCTCCGCGCGCAGCTGCGGGCGGCCGACGTCGTGCTCGGGCTGGTGATCAACTTCGCCGGCCGGCGGCTCAAGGACGGGCTGGTGCGCGTGCTCAACCCGGACAAGCTCAACGCGCAGCGTGGCGAGCAGGCCGAGGAGGCGCCGGTTGCTGACGACGCGCCGGTCGCCGATGGCGCGGGCGAGGCTGAGGAATAGCCCGTGCCCAGCGGTCGGGTCGTCATCACGGGCATGGGTCTGGTCACGCCGCTGGGGCACGAGGTGGACTCGGTGTGGCGTCGCCTGCTGGCGGGCGAGAGCGGGATCGGGCCGGTGTCACGCTTTCCGGGTGCCACGTTCCGGACGAACTTCGCCGGGGAGGTGCGAGGCTACGACCCCGCGGACTTCGTGGACATGGCTGCGCACGCCAATGCCGGGCTCAACACGCAGTTCGCGCTGGGCGCGTGCGCGCAGGCGTGGGACCAGGCCGGGCTCAGGCACTTCGACGGCTTCAACCAACGCCGGGTCGGCCTGTACCTGGGCTCGGGCGAAGGATCGCTGGACTACGACAACTTCGTGGCGACGAACCTCACCTCGTGGGACGAAACCACCAGAAGCGTCGATCACGTCGCGTGGGCGCGGGCCTCGCTCGAACGCATGACCGCTGCGAGCGAGACCCAGCAGGAACCCAACGCGGCCCTGGCGCACCTGGCGGCTCAGTTCGGCGTGCGCGGGCCCGCCTTCAACTGCATGACCGCATGCGCCGCCAGCACCCAGGCCATCGGCGAGGCCGGCGAGTTGATCCGCCACGGCGACGCCGACGTCATGATCGCCGGCGGCTCGCACAGCATGATCCATCCCCTGGGCATGACCGGGTTCATCCGCCTGACAGCGATGAGCACGCGGTGCGACGAGCCGGCCAGGGCGGCCCGGCCGTTCGACCGCACCCGCGACGGGTTTGTCATGGGCGAGGGCGCCGGGATCGTGATCCTGGAAGACCTCGACCACGCACTGGCGCGCGGGGCCATGCCGCTCGTGGAACTGGTCGGTTACGGCTCCAGCGCCGACGCGTTCCGCATCACCGACATGCACCCGGAGGGGCTCGGCCCGATGCGCGCCATGGCCGGCGCGCTCCGGCAGGCCGACATCGACCCGCGCAGCCAACGCAACGGTCGGCCGCCCGTCGACTACATATCCGCGCACGGCACGGGCACCACCGAGAACGACGCCATCGAGACCGCAGCGATCAAGGCGCTCTTCGGCCCGTCGGCCCGGCGCGTCCCGATCAGCTCCGTCAAGTGCATGATCGGGCACCTCATCCAGGCGGCCGGGGCGGTCGAGCTGATCACCTGCGTGCAGGCCATCCGAACCGGCAGGATCCCGCCGACCATCAATCTCAACCAGCCGGACCCCGAGTGCGATCTTGATTACGTGCCGCACGTCGCCCGCGATCTGACCGACACCGGCGGGGTCGAGGTGTGCCTGTCCAACAGCTTCGGGTTCGGCGGGCAGAACGACACGCTGTGCGTGCGCCGATACCGCGATTGATGCCGTTCGCGGCGTGTGAGCCGTGCACGCGAAAAAAAACGGCGCCCGCCGAAGCGGGCGCCGGGATGATCCATCAATCGGATCGGTCAGAGATCGTCGGTGCGTATTACGGGCAACCGAGGACGAACTCGTTCTGGAACGCCAGGAAGTCGAAGATGTCGCACAACGGATCCGGATCCATGAGGCACGCACACGGATCACCGAGGACGAACAGGTTCTGGAAGGCCAGGAAGTCGAAGATATCGCACAACGGATCCGGGTCGAAGTCGCACGCGCACGGGCAGGCGCTACCCTCTTGTGTCCAGATCTGAGTGATGACGAAGTTGCCGGCTGGCGTACTGGTGTCGATGGTGGCACGATCGAACGTGCATCCTGCCATGCCTCGGATTTGAATGAACTGCGGAACTAGTGCGGTGGTGCCCGTAAGCATCGTTGCCACTAGGTTTGCACCATCGTAGAGTTCGACGATCATCGGGCCGTTCCAGTCGCCGACCTCGAACCCGAACTCAGTGTGCGGGCTGTTGAAGGTGAGTTCATAGGTCACGCCGTCGAACACGGCCGTACCCGAAGCACCTTCAATAATGCTGATGACGCCGCCGACCCGGGCCAGAGCGTTGCCGAGCCCGCTATTGGTGTTATACACGCCGGCGGCGGTGCTCGGCTTGTCGGGCAGCTCCACGCGGCCGAGATCGGCCGGGCCGGGTGTACCCGCGGCGTTCAAGGCCGCGACATCCGTCGGGCCCAATCCCAGTGAATCCATCTCGATCTGCGACGACGAGACGGTCATCGAGAAAATCTCCACCGCACTGCACGGCGGGGGCGGTGGCGGGGGGTTGGTGCACCCGGCGGTGCCGCCGTCGTAGAACAGCCACCCGTTGAAGATGCGCGGGTTG
>JADFOF010000142.1 GCA_022563015.1 Planctomycetota bacterium | reverse complement strand
TGGGGCCTCGGAGGATCGCGTTGTCGGCCACGGTCGAGCCGGGCCCGACGTACGCCGGCCCGATGATGATGGCCCCGGGCCGAACCGTCGCGCCGGCCGCGATGACGATGTGTCCGTTATCCGTCTCGAACACCGCCGAGGCGTGCACACTCGCGCTCGGGTCGATCGTGGCGCAGAACGGCCCGTCCGGCAGCCCGGTCAGATGCCCCAAGTCGCGCCGGATCGCCTCGTCGCGAATGGCCCGGACGTGCCACGGCTTCGACAGCAGCTGACGCCCCTCCACGACGCGCGGCTTCAGCCCGCTCGCGTCCCCGGCCAGCACCGCGTCGATGTCCGACGCCGGCACGCACGCCGCCATGATCCCCGAACTCTCCTTCTCGACCAGCGCCTGGCCCGGCTCAAGCGACAGCAGCGCGCGGTCGGGCAGAACCCACCGCCCGTTGACCAGCAGCACCGCCTCCGTGCCGCCGGGCCGATCGTTCACGGGATGCCCGTGCGTTTCAGCGGTGATGGCGGCCAGCCGATCCGGCACCAGCAGCCCGACGAGTCGATCGCCACCGACCACCGCCGTCAGACGCTCGAGCGCGGTCATGGCGCCGGTCCTGACCTCGAAGCTGGGTCGCAGGTCCGTGAGCGGCGAGAGATCGCCCAGGCCGTCGTCGAATGCGTAGACGCGCATCGGCTCAGTGTACCGCTCCGGCGGGGGCGGCACGGTCACCGGCCGTGCGGCTTGGCGTGGCCCATGTGCAGGCCCAAGAGCGGCGCCGCGGGGATCAGCGCCAGCGCCATCGGAAAGGCGATCACCGCCGAGTACGCCGACACGCCCAGCCGACGCGTGAGTTCCGGCCACAGCTCCCACGCCAGCGGGTCGTAGACACTCCGCACCGTGAACGCCGCCGACACGAACACGTGCACGATGATCGAGCCGACCAGCACCATGGCGGCCATGGTCAGCGGGTTGTGCCGGATCAGCATGGACCGCATCGTCAGCAGGAACTGACCCATCAGCACGAACCCCAGCGCGAACGGGCCGACGATCGTCGCCGTCGCGCCCGCCGGCGTGTGCAGCGTCATCGGGTTCGTCAGGTCCAGGCACAGCCCCAGCAGGAGGCACGTCCAGACCGTCTGCCCCGGGGTGGCTGCCAACGCCACGAACACCGCCAGCACCGTCACGAAGCTCGGCGCGATCCCGGTGTGGCCCAGTTCCATCGCGTTCATGAGCCCGGCTTCGAGCCCGAGCAGCACCCACGCCACGACCGCCACCGCGATCCGGTTCATCGCCGACCCTCCGTCGGCAGCAGGATGAACACCTCGCTGGTCAGGCTCAGATCGCGCACCTTGGGGCGCACGGTCACGAAGATCGTCAGCGGGTGCTCCTCGTTCGGGCTGGCCGACTCGACCCGCCCGATCTCGTACCGCTGCACGAACGTGGGCCAGCTCATGTCGTTGAGGCGCACGATCGCGCCCATGACCGAGGCGGGATCCTCGACCATCACGGGCCCGACGAGCGTGCCGTCGCCCTTGGGTTCGAGGCGGCAGTCGACGTAGCGCCCGTCGTCGGTGAGGATGACGCCCGAGATCCAGCCGCTGCCCGTGTCTGTGATCGGGCGGATCTGGCACTCGAGGATCGAGACGGCGACGACCCGGCCGACGATCTGCGCCCCGCCCACCACGGCGATGCAGCCTACGTTCACGCCCTTGTTCGACCCCGCCTGCGCGGTGAGGATCGTGCTGGCCGCGTTGGTCGAGCGCCCGGTCACCGGGGCGTACTGGCGTGTGGGGGGATTCCTGGGTGCCAGCAGATCGCCGGTCGTGAACTCGCCGAGCATGCGGGTCAGGTCGGTGTTCTGCGCCCCGAGCTGCTCGACCGTGGCGATGAGCTGGTCGCGCTCGTTCTTGAGCACGCGGACGACCTCCGGGTCGGCGTCGCGCGAGCGGCTCCTTTGGAGATAGCGCGCCAGGTCGCCGGCCGGATGCCGAATCGGCGCGATCACCACGCTGGTCAGCCCGCCGAACCACGACACCCAGCGCGTCGTCCGGATCGGCGCCACGCTGAGCACGCACATCGCGACCAGCGCCATGGGCAGCAGGAATCTCTTTGGCAGGCTGGGCTGTGTCATCAGGGCAACGCCAAGGCGGGGCGGGCCGCGAGCCTTCGGCGGGCCGATCACATGTGCATGTCGTTCTCGAGCGTCGCCTTCCACTCTTCGATGTGCTCGAGATAGATCGCCGTCCCGCGGGCCACGCACGTCAGGGGATCTTCCGCCACGCGCACGTCCAGGCCGGTCGCCTCGCTCATCATCTCAGAGATCCCGCGGAGCAGGGCCCCGCCCCCGGCCAGGGTGATCCCGTTCTCGACCAGGTCCGCCGCCAGCTCCGGCTCGCACCGCTCGAGCGTCCGCGTGACCGTCTCGATGATGGCGTTGATGGGTTCGACCAGCGCTTCGCGGCACTCCTCGCTGGTGATGACGGTTTTTCGCGGCAGGCCCGAGACCATGTCGCGCCCGCGCACCTCGATGCTGGATTCTTCCCCGACCGGCGCCGCCGAGCCGATCGCTATCTTCACGCGCTCGGCCGTCTGCTCCCCGATCATCATGTTGTAGGTGCGTTTCATGTAGGCGATGATGGCCTCGTCCATGTCGTCGCCGGCCACGCGCACCGACTCGCAGACGGCGATGTCTGCCAGCGACATGACGGCCACCTCCGTGGTCCCGCCCCCGATGTCGACGATCATGGACGCGGTGGCCTCGGCGAAGGGCAGCCCCGCCCCGATGGCAGCCGCGATGGGCTCTTCAAGCAGATAGGTTCGGCGAGCCCCCGCCCGCTCAGCCGAGTCGAACACCGCGCGCTTCTCAACCGCCGTGATCCCCGACGGGATCGATATAACGATCCGCGGGCCGAGGATTCGGCTCCGACCGTTCACCTTCCGGATGAAATACCCCAGCATGGCCTCGGTGATCTCGAAGTCGCTGATCACGCCGTCCTTGAGCGGGCGCACCGCGGTGATCGACCCGGGCGTCTTGCCCAGCATTTCCTTGGCGACCCATCCCACCGCCTGCCCGTTCTTGAGCACCTGGTTGGTGCCCTTGCGCACAGCGACCACGCTGGGCTCGTTCAGCACGATCCCCTGGCCTCGAACAGCGACCAGGGTGTTGCACGTCCCCAGGTCGATGCCCATGTCGACACTCAGCAGTCCCAGAAGATTGTCCAGGAATACAGGAACGCGGGTCTCCGTGACAGGCTCCGCCTTCTTGGCTACCACGATCTCAGGATCTGAACGCGCCACGCCTCCGGCGTGGTCTCGGGTTCAGGATCGGCCCTGCGGTCTGTCTTGCATGACATTATGGGGAATCTCGTCCAAAGGCCAGCCGCGACGGTTGCCCATCGAGAGCCGAGGCGTCGAAGATTCATCCTCGACCACCCTTCACGCGATTCGAGACTCGGCCCGACGCCCGGACCATCCAGCACCAGCAGCCAATGACAACGCCGGGACCGAACTCGGCCCCGGCGTCGGGTGGACTGCGGTCTGGGTCCGTTTCCGATCAGCCGCCGCGGGAGGCGATCTCGCCCTCGGTCTCGAACGACGGGTCGTCGCCCGGGGCGATCTCGATCACGGGGGTCTCCAGCTCGATCACGGTCGGCTGGAACTCATGCCCCTGGATCGACCTTCGCACGCTCCGCATCACATTCAACGCCTGCTGGGCCTCCTTGACGATGCGGTCGCGCTCAGAGACGGCCGCCAGCTGGGCGATCTCCCGCTCCTGGTCGGCCAGGACGCGGAGGATCTTCGCACGCACCGCGTCGGAGTTCGGGGCCGAGTACGGATTGTCGTACTTCGAGAACGCCGCCTGGCGCTCTTGAAGGATCGTGATCAGCCGGTCGTTGCGGGCGATCGCGTCGACCTGACGGTCCAGCTGCGCCAGCTGGGTCTGGAACTCGAGCTGCTCGGTCTGGAGCTGCCCGAGCACCTCGGCGAGCTGGTTCTCCTGGTCGATCAGCATGTCCAGGTACAGATCGCGCTCGTGCGCGGACGCCTGGAAGTTCTCGACCAGGCGGTCGAAATGACCCGCCAGCCGGTTCGCCTCGCCCATGTCCATCCGGTCGTGGTCGAACCGGATCCGCACGAAGCGTGACCCGTCCTGCTCGATCTCCCGGCCTCGGGCGAGCACGTGCCTCAGCTGGCCGAGCTTGCCCTGGGTGATCTCGATCGCCTTGTAGTCGACCGCCAGCTCGCGTTCGAGTTGGCCTCGTTCGGACTGGATCTTGTAGAGGTCGCGCCGGACCTCCTTGATCCGCACGGGGTACTTGGCTTCGAGGTTTCGAAGCTGCGAGCGCAGGGCGATCGGATCGTCGATGTTGGCGTCGATGGTCGCGTTGACGTGCTGCTTGACCTGCTGCAGGACAGCCAGGCACCGCTGCGGACCGGCGACGAGGACGACCGCCCCGCCCGCCAGTGTCGTGATGACCCCGAGTCTGACTACGTTCTTGATGATGCCTGCCATCGTGAAACCTCCTGAAGGTCGGCTGGGTTCTCTCGGGGGCTCAAGGCCCCGTCGCCACCTTCTTGGGAGCCCGCGCACGCCGTTTTCACCCCGGGGGCTCATTCACCCGAATCCGAGGGTTTTTCGAGGCTTGACGCCCGCCAGGGGGTATTGTTTCGTATGAGGGGCGTGCGGATGGCTGCGGCACGTCCTGCCGGGGGGGCCAGAACGGCCCGGACGATTCATGCTTCACTCGATGACAACCGGTTTCATCGCCCGCCTGCGCGCCAACGACCAGGCTGCGTGGTTCGAGCTTTGGGAAATGTTCGGGCCGGTGGTCCGCGCCCAGCTCGCCAAGTGGGGCCGCGGGCGAATCGGTCACGAAACCGTCCGCGATCTCTCGCAGGAAACGCTCGCCGCCCTGAGCAATTCCATCGACCGCTACGACCCCAGCCGTGGCGCACGCTTCTCCACCTGGCTTCTGGCGATCGCAAAGCACGTGCTGGGCGACGAGATGGACCGCAGAATGGCCCAGAAAAGAGGGTCCGGAAACCGAGGCGGCGTCCTGGACGAGGCATGGATGGGCGAGTCGGGCGAGATCCCGGTGGACCGGCAGTACGAGGACTCGGTCTTTCGCGCCAAGGTCGAGGGGGCCATGCGCATGGTCGAACGCCAGGCCGACTTCACCGATTTTTCCGTCTACCGCATGCGTGTCCTGGACGGGCTGAGCGGCAAGGCCGTCGCCGAGTCCGTCGGGGTCAGCGAGCCCACGGTCAGCCGGCGCCTGGCCAAGGTCCGCGAGATGCTCCGGGCCCGCCTCAGCGAGGTCATCGCCACGTACAGCTTCACCGCCGACGAGCAGCGCGAGGCGGAACGAAATGGACTGGCCCTGAATCCCAAATCCAATGCTGAGCGGTCCGATGACGCTCTCTTCGACGAGGCAATCGCGGAGATTTACCACCGGCAGATGGAACTGAGGCGGCACGACCAGGCCGCCGTGACCGACTGAGCCTCACCACGGATCGTTGGCTCGCGTCGGGCGGGAGCAGAGCAGCCATGAACCCAGCCATAGGACTCCTCGGAATCGCGGTCGCGGCGTTGGTCCTGATCCCGCTTGTGGTGGTGCTGGTGCTGTATGTGCTCGTGCCGATCTGCCGCGGCGTCGGCTGGTGCGTGGGGCACGTCTTCAGGTTCGTCGCGGGCGAGATCGGCGACGCCTTCCGCACCGTGGGCGCCGTGATCACCGCGCTCGTCTTTGCGCCGCTCATCCTGGGCTCGGTCGTGATCGGGCGCTGGTCGGCGTCGGCCCACTTCGGGCGCGCCCTCCAGGGCGAGTGCAAGACCGTGTGCGCGTGCGTGTACCGCATGCTCATCGGGCACCCCGCGCGGCTGCTGTGCCTCAGCCCGCTCACCGAGGGCATCGAGAGGCGTCTGCCCGAGATCGTGGCCGCCACGCCCGGCCGCGACAAGCCGCGAGGCCGCGCCGCACAGTTCGACGGATACGCGATCGTCGGCTCGCTGCCCGGCGGTGGTTCCGGCGGCAAGCTCTACGTCGCCGAGCCGGACCCGGTCAAGCTCGCCTCGTTCGCACGGCAGGGCCAGGAGGGAGTTGGGCAGGTGGTCATCAAGAGCTTCTCGCTCTCGGAAGGCTCCAGCCTGCCGCAGATCGTGCGCGAGAGCCGATCGCTCGACGCCGCCAAGCGCATGGGGCTCGTGCTCGACCACGATCTCACCGAGCATCGCTTCCACTACGTGATGCGCTTCGTCCCGGGCGAATCGCTCGCGCTGGTCACGCAGCGTCTGCACGCCGAGAGCGGGCCCAGCGGGCTCGGCGACCGCGCCCTGGCCAGCACGCTCGGGTACATCGACGACCTCATCTCGACGCTGAACACCTACCACCGGGGCGGGCTGTGGCACAAGGATGTCAAGCCGGACAACATCATCGTCGACGGCACACACGCGCAGCTCGTCGACTTCGGGCTGCTCACCTCGCTCCGCTCCTCGTTGACGCTGACGACGCACGGCACGGAGTATTTCCGCGACCCCGAGATGGTGCGGATGGCCCTGCGGGGCGTCAAGGTGCACCAGATCAACGGCGCCAAGTTCGACATCTACGGTGCCGGAGCCGTGCTGTACTCGGCGATCGAGAACTCGTTCCCGGCCCACGGCGGGCTGAGCCACATCACCAAGCGATGCCCCGAGGCCCTGCGCTGGATCATCCGCCGGGCCATGACGGACTACGACAAGCGGTACGAGTCAGCGGCGGCGATGCTGGCGGATCTGCGTGTCGTCGCAGGGGCCGACGAGCCGTTCGCCGTCAAGCCCGTCGATCTGCCCAGCATGAAGGGCGGCGATTCGTTCGTGCCCGAGGAGCCGCCGGACGAGGCGCCTGTTTTCGGGCCGAACGTGCAGCACGTCGCGTACGCCGCGACCCCGCTGCCCGTGCCGGCGTCTCGGCTTCGTCCGAAGCTGCGTGTGGCCAACTGGTGGACGGGGCGG
>JADFOF010000141.1 GCA_022563015.1 Planctomycetota bacterium | reverse complement strand
TCCAAGCCGTCCTGCTCGTCCAGGGCGAATCCGACCAGGAATTGTCCCGGTCGCCGGCGTTCAGCACAGGCTGCCAGCAGGTCGGGGGTCCGTTCGAGATCGAGCGTCAGACCGGCGTCGGTCCGCCTGATCTTGCGGCCGAGCTGTTCGGCCGAGACGCTGGGCCGGAAATCCGAGACCGCCGCCGCCATCACCAGCACATCCGCCTCGTGAAAGTGTCGATGAAGCAGTTGTCCGAGGTCGTCGGTGGTACGAAACCGATGGACCGCAATCCGCGAATCGGTAGGTGCTCGGGGCGTCGGCCCGAGCAGGATACGAACCGCCCACGCTCTGCGGGCGGCTTCAGCGGCAACCGCAAGCCCGGTCTCTCCCGACGAGCGGTTCCCGAGGTAGCGAACGGCATCGATCGGCTCATGCGTCGGCCCGGCGGTGATCAGGATTCGTCGCGTCGCGCGTGGCATCGTCTGCTCCGAGAGATTGCCCGGACCATCAGTAGGAGCCTCATCGGGCGGAACAAAGCCGGTGCCGGCGACATCACGCGATGGGACGCACCATGCTCCGCTGGCGGGAACGATCGGGCGTCGCCACAGCCGATGGGCTTCGGCTAGCCCGGCGGATGGGATAGGATCTGATCGATCCGGGCCGGACCCCGGACACACGCACTCCGCGACGGACCTCTCAATGGCACGATCACGAAAGAAACTCGGAGACATCCTGGTCGAATGGGGCGTGACCACACCCGACCAGATCGAAAAGGCTGTGGCCATGGCCCGAGGGTCGGGCCGACGGCTGGGCGACATGCTGGTCGAGATGGGCGCCTCGAGCGACGACAACGTGGCCAAGGCGCTGGCGAAGCAGTTCGGCCTCGAGTTCGTGGATCTCTCCGCACAGGGCGCCGCCGACCGCATCAACCCCAAGCTCATCCCCGAGGATCTGATCCGCAAGCATCACGTGCTGCCGCTGAAGAAGACCAACGGTCGGCTGCAGCTGATCATGGAAGATCCGATGAACCTCGAGCTGGCGGACATGCTCCGGTTCCGGCTCAACACCGAGATCGAGACCAAGCTGGCCTCGCCGACGCGCATTCGATCGCTCATCGACGCGATCTTCGGCGGTGGGAGCACGATCATCGGGGCGGGCATGGTGGGCGCGGACGAGTCGCTGGTGACCGAGTCGATCGACCGCACCATCGATCGCTCGGTCGATCGTTCCGTGGACAAGTCCATCGACATCACCGTCGAAGATGCGCCGATCATCCGGCTGGTCAACCGCATCATCGCCGAGGCTGTGCGCTCACGCGCGTCGGATATCCACATCGAACCGATGGCGGACCGGGTCAGGCTGCGGTATCGGATCGACGGCGTGTGCATCGAACGCGACAACCTCCCCAAGCGCATGCAGAACGCGCTGCTCTCGCGCGTCAAGCTGATGGCCGGGGTCAACATCGCGGAGAAACGCCTGCCGCAGGACGGCCGAATCAAGATGCCCATCGATGAGAACACGATCGACTTTCGCGTGTCGTCCTGCCCCGCGTACCACGGCGAATCCATCGTGCTGCGTATTCTGCGTCCGGAATCGGTGAAGATCGGCCTGGTGAACCTGGGTTTCGAAGAGGACAACCTGGCCGCCTTCAACCGCATCATCAGGAGGCCGAACGGGATTTTTCTGGTGACCGGCCCGACCGGTTCGGGAAAGACGACGACGCTGTACTCGGCGCTGGACGTGCTGAATCGGCCCGACCGGAAGATCATCACCGCCGAGGATCCTGTTGAATACACGTTCGCGGGCATCAACCAGTGCCAGGTCCGCGACGGCATCGGGCTGACGTTCGCCGCGATTCTTCGATCGATGCTCCGGCAGGCTCCGGACGTCATTCTCATCGGTGAGATCCGGGACAAGGAGGTCGCGGAGATCGCGATCCAGGCGGCGTTGACCGGGCACCTGGTCTTCTCGACGCTGCACACCAACGACGCCCCCTCAGCGATCACACGACTGATCGATATGGGCGTCAAGCCGTTCCTCGTCGCCTCGTCCATCCAGGCGGTCATGGCCCAGCGGCTCATCCGGGTGCTGTGCACGGAGTGCAAAGTGCTGGACGAGCACCCGGATCCGAAGTACATGAGGCTGACCGGCATCAGTTCGAGCGAGGCGCAGGGGCGTGTGTACAAGGCCGAGGGGTGCGCCGTGTGCTCCAGCACGGGTTTCAAGGGTCGGCGCGCGATCTTCGAGATGATGGTCATGAATTCACAGGTGCGAGACTTGGCGTTCAAGCTCGCTCCGCTCGTCGAGATCCGCCAGGCCGCGATCGCCAACGGCATGCGCACTCTCGTCGAGGACGGGAAAACCAAGATCCTGAAGGGAATCACGACTCCCGGCGAGGTCGCCCGCATGGCCCAGACCGAGGGTGTGGATCTCGACGAGGAGGAGGAGGCGGTGGCCTGAGCGGCCGACTGTCTCAAGGAAATCTGACGCGGAGCGTTCTCGATGTCAACGATGCAAATCGACCGGCTGCTGGACACGGTTGTCAAATCGGGCGCCAGCGATCTCCACCTGGCGGTCGGCCGACAGCCGACCATCCGTCTGCACGGCCACCTGAGAAATCTCCAGACCAAGGTGCTCGACTCGGACGATCTGGTGAGCCTCATGAAGGCCATCACGCCCGAACGCAACCAGCAGGAACTCCAGGAGGAGGGCGGCACCGACTTCGGATTCTCCTATGGCGACGCGGCGCGATTCCGCGTGTCGGTGTTCCGGCAGCGCGGCGACCTGTCGATCGCCTGCCGGCAGATCCCCAACCGCATCATGACCTTCGAGGAGATCGGGCTGCCCGAGATCTCCAAGGAGTTGATCCGTCGCCCGCGTGGCCTTTATCTCGTCACAGGACCCACGGGCTCGGGCAAGACGACTTCGCTGGCCACCATGATCGACTACATCAACACGAACATGGATCGGCACATCGTCACCATGGAAGACCCCATCGAGTACTACCACGTTCACAAGAAATCGATCGTGAACCAGCGTGAGGTGGGCAACGATGTTCCCAGCTTCTCCGAGGCGCTGCGCCGCGTGCTCCGAATGGACCCGGACGTCATTCTCGTCGGTGAGATGCGCGACCTCGAGACGATCGAGGCTGCGATCCGGGCGGCCGAGACCGGCCACCTTGTCTTCGCGACGCTCCACACCACAGGCGCCGCCAAGACCATCGACCGCGTCGTGGACGCCTTCCCGGTCACACAGCAGAACCAGATCCGGGTGCAGCTGTCCACGTCGCTCATCTGCATTCTCAGCCAGGTGCTGCTCAGCCGCGTGGATACCAAGGGGATGGTCGCGGGGTACGAGTTCCTGGTCGTGACGCCGGCCATTGCAAACCTCATCCGCGAGAACAAGACCTTCCGCATCGACTCGTCCATCCAGACCGGCAAGAAGTTCGGGATGCAGTTATTGGACGATCACCTGTGGCGGCTGTATACCGAGGGCAAGATCGCTGCTGAAGAGATGATCGACAAGAGCAAGAATCCAGCTGACCTGACGGACAAGGTGCACCGGATCGGCCGCGTGGTGGGGCGCACAGAGCTTGATCTCCAGGACGATTCCGTCCTGGAGTAAGGCGATTTGATAGCATTATGTCAGGTCATGCACTCACCCCTGTCCTCGGCATTGTCTATAATCCAAGTGTCGCATCATCGGACAGACTGGAATCGTCGGTTATTCGGCGAACCTATCCGGTAATCCCATCCGAATAGGACTTTGAGGGTGCGCAACCCGCGCAGTCCGAATCGTCGGCCGGCCGAAGTTTGGATTTGTTCGGGTTTCGCATCTGGAGGTGTTCTGGCATGGCGATTGATCCCACAGAACTGAAGGGCCGCAAGCTTGGTCGCGTGCTGACGAAGATGGGCACGGTCTCGCGCGAGCAGGTGCACGAGGCGCTGGCCATCCAGAAGACCCGCAAGGTGCCGATCGGGCAGCTGCTGACGGAGTTGGGGTATTGTACCGAACAGCACGTGAACGCCGGGTTGGCCGGCCAGGCGGGCATGGCCTACATCGATCTCTCCACCATCGAGCTCGAGCCCAGCGTTGTCGAGACGGTCCCGGCGGTGAACGCCCGGGCCTACCAGATCGTCCCCATCGCGTTCAACCCGACCGCCAAGCGGCTGACGATCGCGATGAAGAACCCGGACAACTATCGCGCGGTGGATGACCTTCGGCTGCTTCTGAGTCTCAATGTCGAGGCGGTGGTCGCGGACGAGGCCTCGATCGATCGGCTGATCAAGGAGTACTACTCGAAGCAGGAGTCGGTGATGGACGTGATCTCCGGCCTCACTACCAGCGACAAGTTCGCGGATCTGGCCGGGCGCGGGGACTCGATCGACCTCGACGCGATCACGGAGATGGCCTCGGACAACCAGGTGGTCAAGCTGATCAACCTGGTGCTGCTGCAGGCGATCAAGGACCGGGCCTCGGACATTCACTTCGAGCCGTTCGAGGAAGAGTTCAAGATGCGCTACCGGATCGACGGGGTGCTGTACGAGATGGTGCCGCCGCCGAAACACCTGGGCCCGGCCATCACCAGCCGCATCAAGGTGATGTCCAATCTCGACATCGCCGAGCGTCGTCTGCCGCAGGACGGCCGAATCGAGCTGACCGTCGGCGGCAATCAGATCGATCTTCGCGTGGCGGTGCTCCCGACCATGTACGGCGAGTCCGTGGTGCTGCGTGTTCTGGACCGGTCCCACGTGCAGCTGGACCTGGACCGGATCGGGTTCCGCCCGGATGATCTGACTCACTTTCGCGCGCTGATCCACAAGCCGAACGGGATCGTGATCGTGACGGGCCCGACGGGCTCGGGCAAGACCACGACGCTGTACGCGGCCCTGGCGGAGCTGAACACGATCGAGACCAAGATCCTGACCGCCGAAGATCCGGTCGAGTACGACATCGACGGGCTCTGCCAGTGCCAGGTGAACGAGGATCTGGGGCTGACGTTTGCGCGGTGCCTGCGGAGCTTCCTTCGACAGGACCCGGACATCATCCTGGTGGGCGAGATTCGCGACCTCGAGACGGCGCAGATCGCGGTGCAGGCGTCGCTGACCGGGCACCTGGTGCTGACAACACTTCATACCAACGATGCGATCGGCGCGATTGATCGACTCATCGACCTCGGCGCCCCACCGTTTGCGATCAGTAGCTCACTCTTGTGCTCGATCGGGCAGAGGCTCGTGCGTCGGTTGTGCCAGCACTGCGCTGGTCCGGCCGAGCCCAATGCACTCGAGCGCGAGATGTTTGGCTTGCACAACGAGGACTGTGCTGGACTTCGGGGTCCGGTCGGTTGCTCTCGCTGCGCTGGCACTGGCTACGCGGGTCGACTCGGTGTGTATGAACTGCTTGGGATGGATGTCCAGATCCGCAGAGCTATCCACGAGCGTGCTTCGGCAACGACGATTCTCGATCTGGCTCGACGCCAGGGAATGCGCACCATGTCACACGACGGGTTGGAGAAGGCCCTGTCAGGGCTGACTTCTCTGGAAGAGCTCGGACGGGTTCGCGCAACCTTTGAGGATCGGGAAGAGCCGAACTACGGCGAATCGGTCGTACGGCTCTCAGCGTGACCACCGTCGCGTTCCAGTATGTGGCGATTGATTCCTCGGGAAAGAAGCGTCGAGGCACGATCGACGCTCACGCACGAGGTGACGCGTATAAACAACTCATTCGTCAAGGGATCACTCCGATTCGGCTTCACGCGCGCACGCAACGCCATACGCGCATGCAGCGTGGGGCGATCAAGCTGTCGGACTTGGTGCAGTTCACGCATGAGTTGGCGGTGCTGCTCGAAGCCGGCATCTCGGTTGTTGACGGGCTCAGTGGGATTGCAGAGCAGTCCAGCGATGCTCGCTTTCGAGCGACAATATTCAATGTAGCAGCCGAGATTCAGGCCGGCAGTACCGTGAGCGCCGCTCTGGCGGCGCACCAGCGTGCCTTTGGGGAAGTCTATGTTGAGACCGTTCGTGCCGCTGAGTCCAGTGGCAACATGGTCGCCGTCCTCAACGACCTTGCCGAGATGCTCGAAACGCAAATGGAGATGCGCCGCCAGATGCGCAAGGCGTTGACCTATCCCGCAATGGTCACAATTACCCTGGGTCTTGCGGTTGCGTTCCTGTTGGCGTTCGTCGTGCCCAAGTTCTCTGAACTTTTTAGTCAGCGCGGTGTCGAGCTGCCGCTGTTGACTCGTGTTCTGATCGATGTCGGGCACTCTTTTCGAGACTGGTGGTGGTTGTATGGATTGTGCAGTCTGGGAGGGTATCTCGGTGTTCGCAGGGCATGGGGTTCACCTCAAGGCCGGCGATTCATAGACCGAATGCTCCATCGTGTGCCCCATCTACGACAGATGTTGGTGGGTGTGGCAGTGGCACGCTTTGCACGGGTATTTGGACTATGTATCGGCTCTGGACTTCAATTGGTCGAAGCGCTCGAACTCGCGGCTCGCGCTGCGGGCAGGCCGATGCTCACGAAGGATATCGAGATCCTTATCTCTGGCGTGCGACGGGGAGAACGGCTCACCACGGGCCTCGCTTCGTGCGAGTACCTTCCGAACTTCGCCAAGCGACTTCTTTGTGCGGGCGAGGACTCGGCTCAGCTTCAGCGGATGAGCACCATCATCGCCCGACACTACGACCGAGAGACCGAGCACCTCACCTCCACTTCCGCGACGATCATCGAACCGATCCTGATCGTACTTCTGAGTGCGGTCGTGCTCGTTGTTGCACTGGCAATCTTCGTCCCCATGTGGGATCTGGCGGGTCTTGTTGGGTAGCAGGGGTGAGTCCAAATCGACTGGGCGCTGCAAGTCCTTTAAACTCTGGAGACAATGGATGTCTGAAATGAATGCTACTTCAACATGGAGCCAGCGTCGACGCGCGTTCACTCTGATCGAGTTGATCGCCGTGATGGTAGTCCTCGCGGTACTCGCGGGCGTGGCGATGCCCAAGTTCTTCGA
>JADFOF010000140.1 GCA_022563015.1 Planctomycetota bacterium | reverse complement strand
CCGATGCTTACGCGGCGTGCGCGTGATCGTCCCTTTTATCCGGTCCGTTGGGCGCGGCCTGGGCGTGCGCGACATCCGGAAGCAGGATCACGACCTGCGCCCCGCCGCCCGGTCTGTTGGCGATGGTGATCGATCCGCCGTGCAGCTCGATGAGCCGTCGCGACCTCGAAAGGCCGAGCCCCGTCTGCCGCCCGGCCGGCTTATCGCTGAAAAACGGGTCGAAGGCGTGACGCAGGGCGCGCTCGGTGAAGCCCGGGCCTCCGTCGGCCACGATCAGCCGGACGGTATTTCCATCCCGGTCGGCCCGGATGCGCACGCGTGTGTCGGCGTCGCTCTCGATGGCGTTGACAATCACCTCCGACAGTGCGTTCTCGAACAGTTCGGGATCGCACGAGACGGTGCCGACCTCGGGGGAGAACTCGAGCGAGACGCGGTCGTTGACGTTGGCCCGGCCGCTGGCGATGGCTGCCGCGTCGGCGACCACGCGCTCGACCGAGACGCGCGCCAGCGACAGCTCGGGTGGGTCGGCGAGCAGGCGAAGCCCGGTGATGAGGTTGGCCAGGTCCTGTGCAGCTTCGGCGATGGAGGCGGCGGCGGCGCGGTCGCGCGGGTTCTCAGCCGCGCGCGCCAGCATCTGGCTGCGACCGCTGATCACCGTGAGCGGGTTGTTCATCTCGTGTGCGGCTCCCGAGGCCATCTCGCCCAGCCGCACCAGCGACTGCGCCTCCGCCCACTGCGCCTGCATCTGCGCCAGCGAGCGATTGGTGTGGGCGAGTTGTTCGCCCAGCCGGCGGGCGCCCTCGTGCTGGGCTGCCGACGTGATCGCCGAGGCCCATGTCGCTAACAGCGCGCTGAGTTCGCGGATGCCGATGTGGGGCGGGGCGAGCGGTCGATCGTGTACGAGCGCGACCACAGGCCCGCCCGACGCGCTGTTCATCACGAGCACGCGCAGACGCGACGCCTCGGGCGCGTCGCGCAGATGGGCAACGAGCCACGGCAGCTCGTCCACGGGAACGCCCGGCGGTGTCGTGGCTCGCTGGTTGCCGCTGCTGAACGGATCCCATGCCTCGTCGATCAGCTCGGCGCCGCAGCGCGAGCCCTCGCGCGAGAACCGGCACAGCTGCCATGGCTCGCGGTCGCGGGGTCGAAACAGAATGGCGTAATGTCCCGCCCCCAGCGCCGAGATGGCTGACTGGGCGACCTGCTCGCACACGTCGACGATGCCCCGGGCGGGCTTCCAGGCCCGGTGAAACGCGCAGATCGCATCCAGGGCCCGGGCCTGGTGCTTGCCCGCCTCAGAACGGGCCGAGAGCATCTCGTACATGCGACCGAGCTTGCGGTTGGCGGCCATCACCGATTGCAGGAGCAGGCCCGAATCGTTCTGCTGATCGATGCCCAGCGCGGCGCACCGGCGGGCGATGTTCTCGTGCAGGTTCGGCGTGATGACCTCGACCATCGCGGGGTCGATCTCGGATTCGAGGCACAGCTGGACGACATCGGGGGGCGGGCCGAACTCCCCGGACCACCCCAAGAGGAGGCTGCGGCAGACGCCCTTGGCCGCGGTCACCACGCCGATGATCGGCTTGTGCGGCAGGTCCGGGATCCCGGCCATGGGCTGGCTGTGAAGCCAGAGCACGTCCTGGAGCACGTGCGGGAGCGACCAGTGCTCGGCCAGCCGCTTACCCGCCGTGTGGTGGTCGATCCCGATCACCGTGCGCTCGACGTCCGCCGTCGAGCATTGACGCTGCTCGCACATCGCCGCCACTCGCGCGTACGAGCGCGGCAGGATCATGTCCAGCACCAGCTTGCCGAGATCGTGCAAAAGCCCGGCCACGAACGCCTCCTCGGGCGACACCTCGAGCGCCGGCGAGGCCTCGGCGAGCAGTTCCGAGGCACACGCGACCGCCACAGCGTGCTTCCAGAACCCGACGCGGTCCAGCCCCTCCGTGCCCGTACGCTCGCAGTAGGCCTCCGCGTCGATGTTGTCGAACCGGTGCGAGTCGAGCAGCTCGAAGACATCGACGCTGAGCACGGCGGCCTGGACCGCCGACAGACCGAGCATCAACACCGCGTGCTTCACGGTCGTGATGCGGTCTCCCAGCCCCTTGTCGGCCCGTCGGCAGAGCCCGAGGATCTTGCTCGTCAGCGACGGGTCGGACTCGATGAGCGCAACGATCTCCTTGATGTCCGACTCGTCGTCGCTGCTGAGCTCCAGCAGCCGCGTCGCGATCGGCGACAGCGTCGGCAACGCGTCGATCTGAGACAGGATGAGTTCGACCCGTCGGCCTCGCGTTGCGTCGAGCGGCTCGGTTGATTCAATCTGCCGGTGCACGCGGCGTCACCCCACGTTGTTGGTCGAGCGGCTGTTCTGCGTTTCCAGCCCCAGCAGGCGCTCGACCTCCGCCATGAGTGTCGAGATGTTGAACGGCTTCTTGAGAAACCCGTCGCCCCCCGCGGACAACAGCGCGTCGATCTCCGCCTGGTTCACCACGCCGCTCACGAACAGGATCCGCGTGTCCCTGAACTCGTCGTTGCCGCGGATGCGCTCGCACACGACGTTCCCGTTCACGTCCGGGAGCATGTAATCCAGGATGATCAGCTGCGGACGGAACGACTCGGTGAGCATGCCCGCGTCGTACCCCGTCGCGGCGGTCTTCAGTTCGAACCGCTCATCGCGCGAGAAGATATCCTCGAACAGCTCGAGGATCTGCGCGTCGTCGTCCACGGCCAGGATGCGCTTGGCGCCGGGCTCGAGCGCGTCGGTCGGAATCCCGTTCTGGCGCATGAAGCGCATCAACGACTCGCGCGGGATGCGACGGAACCGCGAGCCCGGCACGCGAAACCCCGGCAGGCGACCGCTGTCGAAACACCGGATGATCGTCTGCTGGCTCACCTTGCACAGCGTCGCCGCCTCGCCGGTGGTGAAGACCATCTTCTGGACCAGGTCCTGTTTATTCTGCGGATCGGGCATGAGAGGTCTCGGCGCGGTCGAACGCAGTCGCCACAGTGCATCTATCGTCCTCCAGATTGCCCAACTTCACATCGGGTCCGGGAACGAACTCCCTGACAGCCTTCGCCCGGCGAGAGTTCAGATATCGGACTTCTTTCGTGCCCGCCACTGGGTGACAGCGTCGGGTTCGCGCGGATAGATCGGCTGCAGAAGCGCCGGGTCGCACCCGCGGTCGCCCCCGGCGATCTCCAGCACCGACTGTGCCGAGAAGATCGGCTCGACGATCCTCACCCGATTCGCGTCGGCCCATCGCACAAACGTCTCGGGCAGGTGGCGGTCGCCGATAAGGGTCTCAGGACTCAGACGCGCCACCTGTTCGACATCGATCACGCCCACCTCGCACGACGCCGCGATCCACCGCCGACCCTCGCCGAGCCGCCGCTGGGTCTCCTCCACACCCTCCTCGCCCACCAGCGCGAGGACCGCATCGCGCCCGCGTGCGTCCCACCAGGCACGGGTCGGCAGCACGGTGGCGTGGACGGCTCCGCGCTTGGATGCAAGGCAGACCACCGCCGGCGCCGTGTCCCGATCGATGCGCCACGCCGCACACTGCGCGCTCGGCACCGCGACCGTCCGCGCGCCCGACGCCTCGGCGATGAGTTTGGCAGCGGCGACGGCGATCCGCACGCCGGTGTACCCGCCCGGCCCCACCGACACCGCCACCCGCGCGATCTGGGCCGGCTTCGCGTCGTGCCTGCGGAAGAGCCGCTCGATCGCCGGCATCAGGTCGTCGTCCTGACGCGCCGATTCACGCAGCGACTCGTGCCCGATCAGCGACGGCCTCTCTTCGTTCGTCCCCAGCGCCACGCCGGGACCGGCCGGCGTTCCATCATCCAGCAGCCCGTGCGGCCCGCTTGACGGATTGCTGGTCTCGATCGCCAGGATGAGCGTGCGGTCGGTCACGCACGACGATACGCCGCACGCTCGGCTGATGACCGCGCGCCGGGTCCGCCGGGGCTCGCAGTCAGGACGGCTCGGCGCTGTCGTGCGTTATGGCGAAGCGTGTGCGCCTTCGTCGGGCCGATAGATCGCCGCGCACCCGGGAGCCTCGGTCACCCGCACCGACGCGAGCCGCACACCCGCCGGGAGCACGCCGACGAGCCTGCGCGAGAGTTCCTCGGCGATGTGCTGCGCGACGTGCTCGGCCGACGGGTTGAGCCGATCGAACGGCTCGATCTGGTTGAGGTTCTGGTTGTGGAGGCGGCCGGTGACATCGGCCAGCGCGGACTCGATCGCGTGGAAGTCGCACAGCAGCCCGTCGCGGTCGAGTGTCGGCCCGGCCACGGTCACGCTGACGCGCCAATCGTGCCCGTGCAGCGTCTCCGGCTCGCCCTGAATGACCAGCGCGTGGGCCGCGGAGAATCCACTCTCGACCGCGAGCTCAAACACAGCACGAGTATAGAGACAATGAAGATTCGCTCCAGGCAACTGACGCGGGCAAAGCGTGAGCCGCGCCGTCGGCCCCTACGCTCTGGTTCCCCAAGGAGCACCGATGTCCGAGGCCCCCCTGATGATCGGCGTGAGCGGCCTGCGCGGGATCACGGGCCGGAGCCTGACGCCCGAGGTGGCGTCCAGGTTCGCCGCGGCATTCGGCGCGTGGCTCGTTCAGCGCGACGCCGCAGCCGAGCCCGTGGTCGTGATCGGGCGCGACGGCCGCGCCGGCGGAGTCGAGATCCACGAGGCGGCGATCGCCGGGCTGCGGGGTGCGGGCTGTCATGTCCACGACATCGGCGTCGCCATGACGCCGACCATCGCCGTGACCTGCGACACGCGCAACGCACTCGGCGCGATCATCGTCACGGCCAGCCACAACCCGCAGGAATGGAACGGGCTGAAGTGCCTCGTCCGTGACGGCTCGGCCGGGGCCGACGCCCACGCGCCCTACGAGCACGACGCGCGCGCGATCGTCGATCGATTCGACGAGGGTGGATCGTCCGGCCGAGCCGATGGCCCAAGCGAGGATCTGTCCCGCGCCGCGGACGCGCACGAGTCGCACGTCGCAGCCGTGGGCGCGGCGGTCGAGCGAATCGCCATCGTCCATGGGAAGACGCCCCGCTCGCGCCCGGAAAAACCGGTTGGGCAAGGGCTGACCGTCGTGCTGGATTCGGTGAACGCGTCGGGATCGCGTGGCGGCGCGGCAATTCTTGCGGCGCTCGGGTGCGAGAAGGTCGTCCACATCAACAGCGACGATTCCGGCATCTTCCCGCACGAGCCCGAGCCGCTGCGCGAGAATCTCACCGGCCTGTGCCGCGCCGTCCGCGAGCACGGCGCTGATGTCGGCTTCGCGCAGGATCCGGACGCGGATCGGCTCGCGATCGTGGACGAGCGCGGCGCGTACATCGGCGAGGAGTACACGCTCGTGCTCGCGGCGATGGCGCTCCTGGGAACGAACAATGGCGCCGGCGGCCAGCCGGTCCTGTGCACGAACCTCTCGACGAGCCGGATGATCGAGGACATCGCACAACGGTCCGGCGGGCGCGTCGTGCGAACCCCGGTGGGCGAGGCCAACGTCGTCCAGGCCATGAAACGTGAACGGGACGCCGGCAAGAACGTCATCCTCGGCGGCGAGGGCAACGGGGGGGTGATCTGGCCCAGCGTCACCTATGTCCGCGATTCGCTCTCGGCCATGGCGCTCACGCTCGCGCTCATGGCCCGCACGGGAAAAACGATCAGCGAGCTCGTCGCGGACATCCCGGCCTACGCGATCGAGAAGCGGAAGATGCCGCTGGCGTCAAGGGGCGACGCCCACAGGGCCGTGAACGCTGTCGCCGCGCACTGGTCCGGGGCCCGTGTGGACCTGCAGGACGGCGTGCGGGTGGATCTGGAGGATTCGTGGGTGCACGTGCGCGCCAGCAACACGGAGCCGATCCTGCGGCTGATCGCCGAGGCGCCGACCCCCGCCGCCGCCGCCGCGCTCCTCGACGACGCCCGGCGCATCATCGCCAAAGCGTGAGTCCTAGCGCCCCGGGGGTCGGCTCGAGCTTCCGCCGAGCCCGGTGGGCCCGCGTCCCGGCCTGGGATAGAGAAAGTAATCCGTGGTCTCGCCGGGCTCGAACTCGATGAAGCGCACACCGCCGTCCATCGCCAGCATGTTCCCCGCACCGTACTTCCCGTGCCACGAGGCGTCCAGTTCATCCCCGGGCTGGTTCTCTTGGCGCGTGGCGTAATACCAGACCGCGTCCGCCGTCAGCAGAAGCTTGCTCGTGGGGACGGTGGTTGTCTCTGCCTCGCGCAGCGGTCGGCCGCTGGGATCGATCCCCGTCAGGCTGGCGTCGAGCAGGTACAGGTTGGCACGGTAGCTCGTGCCGAAAAACTCGAAGCACGTCTCGTCGTCGCCGAGCACGGACATCGGTGTGGAGTTTCTCGGCCCCATGTCCCACCCGACGCCCCAGTCGGACGGGCAGCGGAATTGCGTCGCCAGCCGCTCGCTCGCGGTCGTCACGCTCTGCGCGATGTACGCGTTGAGGGGGCGATCTTCGGCGAGGTAGGGCGTGCGCGTGTTGGGGCGGAACTCTGCGCCGCCGAAGTTCCAGTCCGGGAGCGCCGTGTGCTTGGGAAACTGGCGATAGTCGTCCAGGTACAGCCTCCACGCGAATCCCATCTGCCGAAGGTTGCTCGCGCACACGGTGGTCTGCGCAGCATCTCGCGCCAGGCGCAGCGCCGGCAGCAGCAGCGACACCAGAACCGCAACGATCGCCATGCTGACGATCAGCTCAATGAGAGAAAAGCCGCGCTGTTTCCGTCGTGCAAGCCGCATGGGTCGACCTATAGCATACCGCCTGGATTCGATTTCGATCCCCAGAGGCTGTCAGCGGCGGTGAGATTCTCCGATCTGGCCGTATGCCTCTCGTTAGGGTCCGCCGTCCCATAGGCTCAGGTCTTGACCGACGTGACGGACAGCACCGCCAGCGGCGCCAGCACCAGCACGGGCGCGAACGCCGCCAGCTGCGGCGGCACCCCCGCGATAGGCACTTCGGCACCCAGCAGCGCCCCCATGAGCGCCGC
>JADFOF010000139.1 GCA_022563015.1 Planctomycetota bacterium | reverse complement strand
CCATCGCAACCGTCGCCATCGCGAACCGTCCCATCCCGATCGCACTGCTCGCGTTCGTGGTGCACGAGCTCGATCCTGATCAGGAGCTCGGCCTGCAGGTGGGCCTGCCCGCGGTGAGTCTGCCCGCGCGCGACGCCGCGGGCAACCGATACTACTTCACCGTCCTGGCCGCCCGGGACGAGTCGCCCGCCGAATCGCTCGACGACGTCCGCGAACAGGCGGCCGACGACTACGCCGCGCTTCATGCCTACGAGCAGCTGGCCGCGAACCTCGACGGGTACAAGCAGCTCGCCGTCGCCGAGGGTCTGCAGGCCGTCTCCGACCTGTTCGAGAAGACCATCGAGCCCGAAACGCCGGACCCCGGCGTTGAAGATCCAACCGCCGAGGTTCCTTCACCGGAAGTCACAGCCCCCAACGAGGGGCCCGAAGAGCCGGCCGCCGAGAATTCCCAGCCCGTAGATCCGACCGAAGGTCAACCAGCAGAGACGACTCCCGACGAGAACGCAGACGAGCAAACGCCCGACGAAGATCCGATCGAGACCGTGGTTCCGGGCCCGCGCGTGCTGGAAGAGATCACGATCGGCGACCCGCTGCTGGTCGGGAGCACCCTCGGACAGGCCGACGACCCGGCGTTCCGCGACGCACTGCTCGACGTGGCGAGTTCGATGGACCCGACCGTCGAGCCCGAGCAGATCGATCCCGCGGGCGCGGTCGTCGCCATGCCCCTGCCCGGCAGGCTCGGCGTCGCCCTGGGCCGCGTGCTGCTTCCCAGGCCGCTCACCATCGAGTTCTACCGCGCCCTCGAGTCCGACGCCGTCCGGAAGTTCATCACCGACGAGTTCCGCGAGCTGGCCGGCACCGACACCTACCCGTACTCCTACGAGCGGCTCGCCCTCCGCTACAAGTGGGTTCCGACCCGAACGATCGGCAGAACTGACGACGCTCCCGAGGACGACGACGAGGACGACGCACCCGCCTCAGACACCACGGCGCCCGACGGCGGATAACCACCACGTCCGCACATGAACGGACGCCGAGTCCGATGACGAGCCCTTCGCGCGAGCGAAGCGTGTTGTGCATCCGACACGTCCATCACCCCGTGCTCGCGCCCGGGGCTCGTTCACGACGCGACGTCTGTTCTGAGGGCGCACTACACGCGCGCCTTCGTCCATCCGCCCCACATGAACCGCGCGCCGAACACCGCGCCCCGCACCACCAGCTCCGCGCACATCGCCACCCACAACCACGACAGGCTCGGCTCGGCGCGGAACGGATTCTCCAGCACCAGGTTTTCAGCCAGCTTGAGGTCCACCCCGCTCAGCGCGTACGCCAGCGGCAGACGCACACCGTACGTCGTCACCCACGTCAGCAGCATGACCATCTTGACGTCGCCGGCCCCGCGCATGGCCGACCGCGTCACGATCGCGATCGCGAACGGGATCTGCACCACCCCGCAGATGATCAACAGCGGCGGGACGTGCTCAAGGTGCACCTCCTGCGAGGTGAGCAGGCCCGTGATCTCGCGCGGCATCATCGCCAGCAGCAGCCCCATCCCCCCCATCACAACCGATGCGATCAGCACGCAATACAGCACCGCCCGCCGCGCCATCGCCGGGCTTCCCGCTCCCAGGTACTGACCCGCCAGGGTCGCCGCCGCCGCGCCCATCGCGAATCCCGGCAAGAAGCTGAACGCCTCGATCCGGATGGCGACGATGTGCGACCCGAGCATCCCCTCGGCCCCCAGCCAGCCCACCATGATCACGATCATGAAGTTCCCGACCCACAGACCGAACGTCTCGGACAGGTTGGGCAGGCCCACGCGGACCAGCCGGCGGATGGTGTGCCAGTGCGGCCTGAGCCGGTGCCGAACCAGCCGGATCCCCCACGTCCCGCGCACCGCCATCATGATGATGATCGATGCGCCCACCGCGTGCGCCAACACCGTCCCGATCGCGATGCCCTTCACGCCCAGGTCGAACCCGAACGGGTTGTTCAGAAACACCTGCCGCACCAGCTCGCCGTCGACCATCCGCGTCCGCGCCAGGTCCACACCCGAGAACGCCCAGCTCGCCAGGATGTTCACCACGTTCACCGCGACCATGGCGTACAACGGCCGCACCGAGTCTCCCGCGCCGCGCGCGCACGCGATCCCCGCGAACAGGATCGCCGTCAACGGCACGCCCGCCGACACGATCCACAGATAGTGCGTGAACATCGTCGCCCGATCGTCGGGCATCTTCATCAGCGACGCGACCGGCCCGGCCAGCCCCGCCACCAGCAGTCCGACCGCCACACCCAAAACCACCGCGAGCATCAGCGTCTGGGCCAGCGCCGCGTTGGCGACCGCCAGCCGACCCGCGCCCACGGATCGGCTCACCAGCGCCGTGGCGCCGATCCCCAGCGACATGATGACGAGCCCGATGAACCAGACGATGTACGACGCCCCGCCGATCGCGTCCGTGGCCGCGTCACCGTTCCAGAGCGCCGCGGCCAGAACCGTGTCCGTCAGACCCACGAACGAGTTCAGCAGCGACTCGATCAGGATCGGCCAGCTCAAGACCCAGATCGCACGCCGCAGGCTCAGCCCCGCCAGCCGACCCGCCCTCAGCGTGCCGTCCGGGGTCAGACCGACGACCGTGCGCCCCGCCAGCGTCTCCATGGGCGGCGTCGCCCGCCGCCTCCCGAACATCCGTCCTGGTCGATTCGCCTCTCCCAACGATCACTCCCTGGCTCACCCTGAAAACGCGGGTCCGATAGTAGCGCACACACGCAATCCTCCCGACGCCCGCCTCACCGCGCTCATCGAGTTCGACAATCACGGGCGCTCCCCATCCTCTGCCCCACTACCCCTTCCTTCTCGCCCCGGTTTGCTGTACCATGCGAAGGGCAGGAATCATCGGAGGGAGAACTCGAATGAGACACGCGCGCACCTTCGCCGCCGCCGCAACCGTCACCGCATTGCTCTCACTGGCCCACGCCGGCCCGGACGACACACGCCCGCTCGAACACGCCGACTACGACCTCTTCAGCCGCATCACCGGCCAGTCGATCTCCGACGACGGGACGTGGATGCTGTACACGCTCACGCCCGGCGACGGCGACGCCACGCTGGTCATCCGCGCCGTCCCCACCGAGCAGGAGCACCGCGTGGTGCGCGGCAGGTCGGCCCGATTTACCAGCGACACCAGCTTTGTGCTGCTCCTCGTCAGCCCCGACCCCGAGGTCATCAAGAAGCAGAAGAAAGACAAGCTCAAGCCCGACAAGCAGGACAAGAGCGCCCTGAACATCCTCAACCTCGCCACCGGCGAGATCAGCGCCGTCCAGCGCGTCAAGTCCTTCCGCCTGCCCAAGGACGGCGGCCCCATCGCCGCGTACCTCCTCGAAAAACCCATCCCCGAGGAGAAGCCCGAAGACCCGGAAGAAGAGCCCGCTGAAGAAGAGCCCGTAGAACCGGCACCCGAAACCGAACCGGCAGAGCCCGAGCCGCCGGCCGAACCCGCAATCGAACCGCAAGTTGCGCCCGAACCCGAAGCCGAACCGAAGATTGAACCCGAGGCCAAAGTTGAACCCGAACCAAAGGCCGAACCCGAGCCGAAAGTCGAGCCCGAGCCGACCGTCGAGCCCGAACCCGCAGTCGAACCGGAACCCAAAGTCGAACCCGAACCGGTGGCTGAACCCGAGCCTGAGCCCGAAGAAGAGAAGGAACCCGACGAAGAGTCCGACGAGAAGAAAGAGAAGAAGAAAGACCTCGGCACCGAGCTTGTCCTGCGCGATCTCGATTCCGGCGACGAGCACCGATACCCCGGCGTCATCTCGTACGCCTTCTCCGATGACGGTCGAACGCTCGTCTACGCTGCGTCTGCCAAGGAGCCCGAGTCCGACGGCGTCTTCATCGTCGAGACCGAGACCGGCGAAGCCCGCGCCGTCGTGACCGGCCTGGGAAACTACAAGAGCCTCGCCCTCTCCGACGACGGCTCGCGCCTGGCCTTTCTCGCAAACCGCGACGACTACGAGGCCGACAAGCCCGCGTGGACCCTCTACATCATGGAGCTCGACGACGCCGAGCCCGCCGCCATCGCCGAGGGCGACCCCGGCATTCCCGACGGCTGGTGGATCGCCGACAACCGCGCCCCGTCGTTCTCAGACTCCGGCTCGCGCCTGTTCTTCGGCACCGCCCCAAGGCCCGAGCCCGAACCCGAAGAAGACGAAGACGACGACGAGCCCGAGGTCAAGGTCGATATCTGGCACTGGAAGGATCCGCAGCTGCAGCCGCAGCAGCTGCTCGCCGCCCAGCGCGAACGCACGCGCTCCTACCTCGCCGTCATGCTGCTCGAAGACGACAATCGCGTCGTCCAGCTCGCCGACGAAGACCTCCGCGATGTGACGGTCGGCCGAAAACGCGACGCCGACTTCGCCATCGCCAACGACCGCCGGCCGCACTTCATGCTCAGCTCCTGGGACTCGCCCGGCTACACCGACGTCTATCTGGTCGAAGTCGCCACCGGCGAGCGCACCTTGATCTTCGAGAAGCTGCACGGCTCGGCCTCGCTCAGCCCGGGCGCCGGGTACGTCACCTGGTGGGACTACGACCAGCAGCACTGGTTCGCGCGCTCCGTCAAGAGCGGCACGGTCGTCAACCTGTCGGCCGACATCCCGCACTCGCTCTCCCGCCGTCTGCACGACACGCCCGCGCCGGCGCGCTCGTACGGCTCGGCCGGGTGGACCGAGGGCGACGCCGTCCTGCTCCTCTACGACGAGTGCGATCTCTGGGCCGTCGACCCCGCCGGGTTCTGGCCCCCGCGCTGCATCACCGAGGGCTTCGGCCGCGACAACGACATCCGGCTGCGATACACGCGCCTCGACCCCGAGCAGGACTTCATCGACCCCGTCCAGCCGATGCTCCTGTCCGCGTTCAACCAGAAGACCAAGGCCTCGGGCGCCTATCGCGACACGATCAAGGGCGACGCCGAGCCCGAGCGGATCATCATGCTCGACGAACGGCTGTCCACGCCGCGCAAGGCCAAGGACGCCGACACCATCATCTTCACGCGCTCGCGGTTCGACCTGTTCCCGGACATCTGGACCAGCGAACTCGACTTCGCCGACCCCGTGCGCCTGACGGACGCCAACCCGCAGCAGGCCGACTTCACCTGGGGCACAGCCGAACTCGTCGAGTGGACCTCGCTCGACGGCGACCCGTTGCAAGGCATCCTGTATAAGCCCGACGGCTTCGACCCGGACACGCAGTACCCGATGATCGTCTACTTTTACGAGCGATCCAGCGACGGGCTGTACCGCTATTACACGCCCGCGCCCGGCTCGTCGTCGATCAACCGCAGCTTCTATGTCTCGCGCGGCTACCTCGTGTTCGTGCCGGACATCCCCTACCGAACCGGGTACCCGGGGCAGTCGGCGGTGAACGCGATCCTGCCGGGTGTGGCCAGCCTGATCGACCGCGGCTTCGTGGACAAGGACCGCGTCGGCACGCAGGGGCACTCGTGGGGCGGGTACCAGACGGCGTTCCTTGTGACCAAGACGGACATGTTCGCGGCTGCCGAGTCGGGCGCGCCGGTCTCGAACATGACCAGCGCCTATGGCGGAATCCGGTGGAGCTCTGGCAGAAGCCGAATGTTCCAGTACGAGAAGACGCAGAGCCGCATCGGCGGTTCGCTGTGGGAGGCGCAGACGCAATACTTCGAGAACTCGCCGATCTTTCGAGCGGACAAGATCAACACGCCGCTGCTCATCCTGCACAACGACAAGGACGGGGCCGTGCCGTGGTACCAGGGGATCGAGCTGTTCGTGGCGCTGCGTCGGCTGAGTCGGCCGGCGTGGCTGTTCAACTACAACGGCGAAGCGCACGGCCTGCGCCAGAAACACAACCGCAAGGACTGGACCATCCGCATGCAGCAGTTCTTCGACCACTACCTCAAGGACGCCCCGCCGCCGGTCTGGCTGGCCCACGGTGTGCCGGCGGTGGAGAAGGGCAAGAACCTGGGGCTGGACTTGATCGAGAAGGACGGGAAGAAGTAGGCTGCCGGGCAGTGGCGTGCCACACAGGCCAAGAGGACGCCACCCGCCAAACTGATATTGGGGAGAATTCTACGGAATGTTTCGCTTGTGGAAACAGCAACACACTCGCGACAATCGCGTATGTTTCTCACGACACGACCGCGCTTTGCAGAATCAACTTGTTGGCCCTCATGGCGGCGCGAAGGAACTGATGTAATTGGTCGGAACCGAGGGGAATGTCGGTGGGTGCCGTCAGATCGCCCAGGATTTCACTCGCCATCGCATTCGGATCACCAACACCAATGCTCGCTCCCGCAATCTCACCCGCGATCACCTCAATCGCTTCATCTCGCGTTAGATACGGGATGGACAACCTGTTGATCGCGTGGCAAACAGCGGCGATAGCCCGATGTCCACGAGCCTGAGAACCCGTCGTGAGCTTCGCCTGAAGCGCGTTGATGTCACCGAGCTCACAGGCAAACAACTCGCGCCCACCCATACCAGGCGCGTCTCCAACCATCATGCCGTTGAGAACGCCCCACGCATCGTCCGCGCGCTTGGCCGCGATCAGGTAACGGGGCAGCCGAAGGTATGTGCTCATGCCGTACGCAGTGCCTTCGGATTCCGCGAGTTCGAGAGCTTGCAATAATACGCCGATCGCATCTTCATGGCGTTTTGCCTTGTGGAGCTTTGTGCCAAGGCGCAGGAGCGCGCTTGATTCTCCGGCATCTTCGCGCGGAGGCTCGCCACGATCAAGGCACTCGACCGTCGAGACGTATACTCCACGATCACTCGCCGTCACTCTTGCGGCACGTTCATCGCGCGCAGGCACGACAAACGTGGTGTCAGAGCCATCGGAAGATCGTGCGCCGTGGATCAAGTAGTGATGCAACAATTCTACCCATCGCTCAAGGCCGCCTCACGGACACCCACCCACAAACGCGTTCTGGAAACAGAGGAAGTCAAAGATATCGAATGTCCCCGCACCCGACGACCGATCGCAGTCCGCGTAGCACTCGCCGGCGACGAATGCGTTCTGGAAGCA
>JADFOF010000138.1 GCA_022563015.1 Planctomycetota bacterium | reverse complement strand
TGACCATCGTGGTCTGCTCGGGCGTGTTCCTGTTCGGGCTGTTGAGCAACCACCTGCTGGGGCGGAACGCCTTTGTGAACACGCCCGTCTCGCAGGTCATGCAGGTCGATTTCCCCGACCCGACGCGGACGGACCTGTCCGGGCGCGGCGACACCTGCACGGTTCAGATCAAGCCCGACGCCCAGATCACGCCCAGAGTGGGCGATTCGATCTATTGGGGGCCCAATCCCAACGGCTTGGGGCTGGCCACCGGCACCCACCGGCCCTTCACCGGCGACCCCGCCGACGATGGCGACCTGTTCAGCGAGAACACCGCCTCGAACGTGATCGTCACGCACATCGAGGGCGAGACATTGACCATCCGCAACATCGGGCTGCGTCCGGCCCGGGTCGCCCGCCCGCCGGGGATCGGGGACTACGTTTTTCTGGCTCCGACCAGGGTCAATCTGGTGTCGGCGACGGCATGGGCGGTCATCCCCAATATGCACTTTTTCTGGCTGATCGACGCGGTGAGCCAGAATGTTCCGGTTCCGTTCGGGCATGTGGCCCTGATCACCGGCTACACCGCCACACAGACCGTCGCCTTTCTCGCCCTGGGCGTCCTGCTGTTCCAGCGTCGCGATGTCTGATGAACCATCCGCAGGTTTAGCGCGCTGCATATTCCGGACGCACATCCACGTTGGATGGGCGTATACTTGAGAAGAGTGGTTCGAGTTGCCTGCGACGGCGTAGGGCGCGTCTCGCGGTCGGCTCCGGAGGTTCACGATATGGCAGGTTCACTTCTTGACGGCGACGATTTCAGTTCGATCGGTGCCTCCAAAGCCCCAAAGAAGAGCCGCGGGCCGACGGACAACGCGATGAAGGCGAAGATCGCGGTGATCGTCGTCTGCCTCGGCGGCGCGGTGGGGCTCTACGCGTGGCAAAGTGGCATGTTTGACAGCAAGCCCAAGGACACGCGAACGCAGGAAGAAATCCAGATCGACGAGGAAGAGTTCCAGCGGCAGCAGAAAGAGATTGAAGAGATGCAGAAGCTCCCCCAATATCAGATGGGCGACGCCTGAGCCTGCTGCACACAGATTCCACATGAGGGCCCCGACCTTCCGGGGCCTTTTTCTGTGCTCGCTCAGGCCTGCCGAGGGAGCGATCAAACCTCGTCGCCGTCCGCGGACATGTTGCCGAGCAGGCTGAAGCACGCCTCGTAGGCCAGCAGCAGGCCTCGGGTCTCGGGCGCCACCGGCGCGAGGCCCGCCGCCGGAACCTTGATCGGCGTCCGAAACGTGAACAGCATGTCGTCGGACCGGAAATGCTCGAACGAGGTGCTCATGCCCTCGAACCCGAGTTCGGCCAGCTCCTCGTCGAGGAGTTCCTCGATCTTGTCGCCGGTGTTCATGAGGTCGGCCTCGATGGATTCGCTCAGCCATCGGTCCGCCATCACCAGCGAGACCCAGACGCGGTCGCCCTCGAGGCTCACCCGGTAGGACGCTGGCTGGGCGGACCCGCGGGCACGGCAGACGAGCACGCCGTCGCGCACGGCGACATGCTCGAACGTGCCGGCCTGCTTCGCGTCGTCGGCCAATTGTGCGAGAAACTGATCCACGTCCGTGCCGGTCACCGTCATCTGGTTCCACTCCGTGCTGGCCCCGGGCAAGCATATCGCCCGCCCGCGCCGGATCTCGACTGGCCCGGCCTGGGATCTATACTTGACGCCCCGTTGGTCGAAGGGGTCGTGCCCAGGTGGCGAAATTGGCAGACGCGCTACCTTGAGGTGGTAGTCCGGGCAACCGGGTGGAGGTTCGAGTCCTCTCCTGGGCATTTGATGAGTCGGCGTTTGGGTTGATCGCGATGCCGTGGGATGGCCTGATGGCGTCACGCCGCGCCCCGCCGCCGCGCGCGGTCACAGGCCGCGCTCCGCGCATACAAGATCCTGTCGCCCCACCCCCCGTCACTCCGCCATTTCGTCTCTCCGTCTCTCTCCCGTCGTCGCTCAGTCACCTTGTCACTTCGTCACTACCCCGTCACGGACACCCACCTACGAACGCGTTCTGGAAACACAGGAAGTCGAAGATGTCGCAGGCCGGGTCGGGGTCGCAGTCGCAGGCGTAGGGCTCGCCGCTCACGAAGCTGTTCTGGAAGCAGAGGAAGTCGAAGATGTCGAGCGCGCCAGTGGTGTCGCAGTCGGCGTAGCACGAGTCGAGCACCGTGACCGCCCCGACCATGCCGAACATCCCGTGAGGGTGGCAGTGGTAGTCATAGCGGTCATTCGTCACCGGGTTCGCGTTCACCAGCGACTGACTAAAGACGACTTCAAAGACCGTGCCGACCGGCGCTGGCGGACCCGACAGAAACGCGCTCGTCGGCGTGCCCGGAACTCCCGAGCCCACGTTGTGACCCTCCGACACCCACGTCCAACGCACGGTGTCGCCCACGTTTACGGTGACTTCGACCGGCTCGAAGACGGTCTTCCCGCCCGGACCCACGAGGACATCGTGCGTCACCTGCGCCTCCGCGGCAGCCTCACACAATCCGATTCCGATACACGCGATCACTGTTGTTTTCTTCATTTTCTCCGGCTCCTCCGTTGCTGCACGTTTCATGCATACACCACCTGGCCTCCACCGGCGAGGTGCAGCCCGCCCCGTGCAAGAGCGATCCGAGCACACGGACCACCGATCAATGCCGAGGCGCGTCTCTCACCAGATGTCAGTGTGGGTGGATCCTCTTGCAGACCGGGTCAAAAAAGAAGGCTCAGAGGATCAGCCTTCCGCAGATCGCGCGGTGGGCGAGCCCCGGAAACGGCGGCTCTCCTGTCCCGCCTCATGGGCACCCGGTGACAAAGGCGTTCTGAAAGCAGAGGAAGTCGAAGATGTCGCAGGCCGGGTCGGGATCGCAGTCGCAGGCGTAGGGCTCGCCGAGAACGAAGCTGTTCTGGAAGCAGAGGAAGTCGAAGATGTCGAGGACGCCGCTGCCGTTGCAGTCGGGGTAGCAGAGGGAACTGGACTGGGTTACGTTGGCGTAGAGTGGCTTGTGATCCGATGCGCCGTTGGTGTAGGGCGCTTGATCATAGTGAGAACTATTTATGGTGAGTCCCTCGGGTGTGACGAACAGGTTGTCAATCCCCCGTGTCGGCCGGCGACCACCACCGTTGATGAAACGCCACGTTTCGACGTATCCCGCGTTCGTGAATTCTCTCTGTGCGGGAAGCTCCGGATCGGGTGTCTCGAAATCGCCGCCGACGATCACTTCGAGGTCTCCCCAGGTACTCTCGAGCAGCTCGGCCTGGGCGACGATCTCACGCGAGAGATACCCGAACGAGGCGTTTACGATTTCTGAAAAGCGTGCGAATAATACCTCGTATTCCGGGCCTCTACGATTCACCCCGATGAACGTCTCGTAGTGACTCGTGAGAAACGCGACTCTGCCGCCGCCCACGATATCATCAGCCACGACCCAGTTCAGGTATCGCTCCGGTCCCAGGAAATGTGCGCGGCCGGTGTTCGGGTCGCCGTGGAAGAACTCGTGCAGATCGAAGAACTCCTGCCATCCCTGAGGCCCCAGAAACTGTTCAATATCGATTGTCGTGGTTCCGGAGTCCACGGGCAGAAATCGATCGGTGTTCACGATGAACGGGTTCATGTTGAAGACGTTTTGCGCCTCCCAGGAAAAGTATTGCCACTGTGTGCCTTCAAAGAGCTGCCCGAGCGCCGACTGTTGGGTCACTCCCTGGCTGTTGGAAGCTCGGGCAAAGGCCTCCTGAAACCCCATAAAATCCGGTTGATTGGCGACGATCGACTCGAAGACCAGATGTCGGCGCGTGTTGATCCACTCGTCGAGCCCACCGCCAAAGCCCGCAACCTGGACATTGTACGTGGCTGCGGTCATGGACTGGGCGCGGGCTTGACTCGCAAAGCCGAACCCATCGCCTCCACCTAAAACGCCGGCGATCACTCCCGCCAGGATCGATCTTGGAATGAATCGTGCACTCATTAGACGTTCTCCTGTTTCTGTCGATCGTCGTCTGTCATCCTTCACGGTGCGCACATCGGGCCCGAGCCGGCTCATGGACAACGAACCGATCGTCGAGAGATTGCAGCGATTTCGAAGAAAGGTTCGCCGTCCCAAGGATCCTGCCTGCGAGCAGCCCGTGGCCGGGGCATGACCGAAGAGAGCGAAGGCATGCACAGTGCTGATCGTTGCCGCGCACGGTGAAGACCGGGATTCGCCTTCCTATCCGGCGATGCAGGGATCGGCACGCCGGGGGACTCGGGCTAGCGCGGGTCCGCGCAGAGGGGGGTTGACCACGACGCCTGGCTCGATTGGACGCGCACGCCGCCGCGCCGCTCCGTCACCGCCCGCCGCAGATGCTCGGTGATCTGCTGCGCCCAGCTCTGCCAGTTGAGGACCCGTGCGGCGCGCTCTTCGGCGGCGGCGCACATCCGGTGGTATCGGGCCGCATCGCCGACCAGCGCGTCGATCGCCTGGGCATAATCGGCGGCGGGGGCGCTGACAGGCATGACCAGCCCGGTGCGGTTGTGCTCGACGACGGTGGGCAGGCCGCCGACATTGCTGACGATGCTGGGCACGCCGAAGTGCGCCGCCTCGCACGGCGCGATGCCGTACGTCTCGGCTGCCGAGGGGAGCAGCATCAGGTGCGACGAGGCGAGGATGCCCGCGTATCGGCGTCGGTGGTCGGGTTGTGACAGGCGCAGCCGACCCATGCAGCGGACGAACGGCTCGCGGAGGGCGCGCGCGGTCGTCGGGCCGACGTGGGTAAGCGTTGCGGCGTAGCCCATCGACCGCAGGCGGCTGGTCGTGTCGATCGCAAGGTCCAGCCGCTTGCGGGCCGGGTCGGACGCGACGATGCACAGCTCGAGTCCGGAGCGCGCCGGCGGGTTGCGATCGGGCCCGTCACCGTCGGCGTCGGCCCTGGTGATGTTGGCGCCCATCGGCACGACATGGGCGCAGCCGGACGGCAGCCCGTAGTCATGCACGGCCGAGTCTCGCGCCCGGGCGGAGGCGAACACGGCCAGCGACGCCCTGGCGATCGCGGCGGATTCTATCCGATCGCACGCTCGCTTGTAGGCGCGGTTGCGGCGGGCGTAGAACGGATACTCGGCGTTGATGAGCCGTGCGGTCGTGTCGCTGAAGTAGACGATCGGGAGGTCGGTCTCGAGCGTGGCCAGCGCCGTGCTGATGCACGCCCCGAAGAGGACGTCCACGTGTGTGCGCCCGAGCAGGCGCGTGAAATGGTCGCGGAGGTGATGCTGGCGCCGGCTCGCCCGCGTGCAGCTGAGGCGCGGGAAGCATTGCGCCAGCGAGTCCGAGGCGTCCGCGCGGAGCCTGCGCAGCGTCGGTCGCAGCACGGGCGGGAGGGGACGGAGCAGTGCGGGCCTGATCCGCCGGGCCGCACGCGACAGGCCTGTGTCGGCGGTCACAGTTGGCAGTGGGACGACCGTGTTACCCCGCGCCGCGAGAGCCTCGGCCATGTAGACTGGCATGCCGGAGATGGCGTCGCGATCGGCGGGGTCTGTCGTGAAGACGAAGCCGACGACGAGCGGGTCGGCGCAGCGGCCGTTCAGACTGGTTGAGCCGTTCTGCGACATGAGCGTCGATCGTACCATGAAACGGTCCGGATCGGGCGGTTTTCTGGCGTCTGGCGGGAAATCGCTGTTGGTCGGGCGCACTCGTCCCCTCACCCCGGCCCTCTCCCCCGACGGGGAAGAGGGAGGGGAATGCGGACTGCGCTTACGGGGCAGACTGTGGCGCGAGGAGTGACCGCCGACTTCCGTCGGCGGCTCGGTCTGGACGGGTGAGCGAATTGCCGCGAGATCACGCGATCCTGCGCATCAGCGTGCCGGCGACGTGTTGGAGCGGCGATTGCGGTCGATGGCCAGCGGGGTCCAGCCCGCGATGCCCTCGACGGTCCTGGAGGACTTGAGGTCGAGGAAGTGAACGGAGCCGTCGTCGTACACGCGGAAGAGGAAGCGGTCCCCGCCGCAGACGCCGACGACCGATCGGCTCTCCTGCGCGAGCGGGGCGAGGGCGAGGCCCGCGGCGAGCCCGAGGCTCGCGACGGCGGACGCGGCGATGATCTTCACGGGGCGGCGGGTTGGCATGGCGCGGACTCCTTTGGTTCGATCGGGCGGACGAGAGTTGCGATCCGGGGCGAGCGCGATGAACTGTGCCCTGAACTATACCGCACGCGGCCGCCGTGCGCGGCATTGAATCGCAGACCCGACGGTGCGAGCGGGGCTGACCGGCGACGCGGGCGGATAATCGAAGGGGCTCGACTGGGAATGCAGGCCAAGAAAGGTTCCTGACACCTTTTCTTCCCTTTTCTTCCTCTTTTCTTCCTTGGACGAGCATCGCCGACAGCCGCAGGCAATTCGGTGACCGCGGCCGCCCTGCGTCACCGACACCGGAGCCGATCGCCGATATTCAGCCCAACCTAGCCCTCGAATCAGCCGATACCGACCAAGCGCGATCCGACTGGATCGTGGCCGCTCAATCCAAGACATGATCGAGGGTCCAGGCCATGCATATTTCGTCGATCCAGCCTCACAAACCCGTCTTCTCGACCAGCCATCTTGAGAAACCGGGTCCGCGGAATAAATCAGCGGATGTAAAAAAAACAGACAGCGACGATGATCGGTCGCCGTCCGTGAAGGCCGATAACGTCCCCGGCGTCATTCGTCTGCTTGAAGCGGGGCACTTCAAAGGGGTCGCCGACGTCCGCCTGCGGATCAACTTCCACGATCAGTTGGAGCAGCGCGCCACGGACAACGCCACGGACACTCTCCGGACCGACGCTGATGAGTTGGTGAAGACGACCGCGAGCAAGACCGACGAGGTCCTTACGTCTTTTGCAACTGACAAAGCGTCACGCGAAGCAGTTCAGGCATCGCTCGGCGAGTTCTCCGAGTCCGTTGATGCCACCCTCGCCACGGCATTGAAGGGCGACGACTTGGATCTCGATGCGATCACGTCCGATCTCCGCGCCGCCTTTGACGATCTTGTGGGGGGCCTTCGTGATCTGTTTGGATCGGACGAAGCGGATACGTTCGGTGCAGAGG
>JADFOF010000137.1 GCA_022563015.1 Planctomycetota bacterium | reverse complement strand
CGTGCGCACGGTGCGCCAGCGTGCTGACGATCGGCGACACCGGGCGGGCGCTGGCGTCATTGCTCGCGCCGGCCGCACGATACTGCCGCACGCTTGATCGCGCCGTGGAGCACGCGCTGACGGGCGTTCATCCCGGCGACACCGTGCTGCTCAGCCCCGGGTGCGCTTCCTGGGACCAGTTCCGCGACTTTCAGGAGCGCGGGATGCGCTTCAAGGATCTGGTGCGTACGTGGGCGAACGCGCCCGCGGCGGGGAGGATCCGATGAGGCCGCGCGGCGCTCTGATTCGTGCCGTGCTCTGCGCTCTCTTGCCCGGGTTCGCGGGAGGGTGCGCGAGTGATCCGCGCGTGGTCGCCCGGCCGAACGATCTGAAGGAGATATTCCCCTACGTGCGGGTCAGCACGTCGGCCCGGGTCGTCGAGTTCGACGGGATGGTGCCGCTGGACGTGCACGATGAGCAGACGCCGCTGGTCTATCTCGAACTGATCGCGTGCACGCCCGACACGCGCGAGCACGAATCGCTGGTGATGACCCGGGCCAGGCCGTCGCACATCCACGCGGCGCTGCTGCTGATCGGGCTTGAGCCGGGGTCTCCGGGGACATGGCGCGTCGCGGGCGACGGGTTCGAGGCAGTGCCACCCACCGGCGACGCGGTCCGCGTCACGCTCGCGTACGAATCCGGGCAGGGCGAGGAGATCGCACAGCCCGCCCAGCGCTGGGTTGTCGATCATCGCACCGGGCGGACGCTGGGCGAGACGGGCGCGCGCGGCTGGGTCTTTGCCGGCTCGCTCGATGTCCAGTACAGGGGCCAGCCGTTTTACGACGCGGACGGCTCGGGGACGGTGATCGGTCTCACGACGTTCGGGGCTGAGGTGATCGCGTGGCGCGAGGTGTTCAGCCACGTCGCCGCGGTGCAGACACCCTCGTGGATCGCCAACGCGTCGTTCGTGCCGCGCTTCGGCACGCCGATCGTGGTGCGGATCGCCCCGGCGCGCTAGGGCCGCTCACGCGAGAGCCGGATCGACAACTCGCGCTGGTCCCCATCCGCGTCCTGGACGACGACGAGGACGGACTTTGTCTCAAGGAAGCCCGCGCCCGTGAGGTATCGCAGCACGTCTTGGGTGTTTTCCACGTCGTGGCCCTGCACGCTGACGATAAGCTGCCCGTGGCGCAGCCCGTCCCGGTAGGCGCTGGATCGCCTTGATACGATCTGGCGGCCGTTGATGCGCAGGCCGTTCACCCTCGGCCCATATTCCGTGTCCACGAGTTGGATGCCGTATGGCCTGAGCACCTCGTTCGCCAGTCGAACGGGCGGGAACTCGCCGAGCCTGATCGTGAGCATTTCGTATCGGCCGGGCAGCGGTGCGGGGCGATTCGAACTGATCGCTTCCCGACGCGACAAGTAGCGTTTGTGCAGTTTGTCGAGCACCTCTGCGATGTCCGGGTTGTCGGACCGCCACACGCGGACGCGCATGCGCTGGCCGGGGCGGAGCGGTGCGATCGACGATCGGAGCATGTCGGTGTCGGTGATACGCTGGCCGTTGATTTCCACGATCACGTCGTTGGTGCGCATCCCGCCGCGCCACGCCGGGCCGTCCTCTTGCACACTTGTGACAGCGACGCCGGAGCGTCTGGTCCTGGCATCGCTGACATCGACGATCCAGCTGCCGTTGTATCTGATGCCGAAGTACCCGCGCGCCACCTTTCCGCTTTCGATGATCTGCGTCGCGACGGACTCGATCGTCGCCAGCGGAATGGCGAAGCTGATCCCGGCGGACTGACCGCTGCCGTCGATCGATCCGTCCGTCTGGCTTCCTGTGGCGATGGCGACGTTCATCCCGATCAGGCGCCCCGAGACGTCAACCAGCGGGCCCCCGGAGTTGCCCGGGTTCACCGCCGCGTCCGTCTGGATGAAGTTCGCGAACCCGCTGATCTCGACGGCGCTTCTGGGATTGCGACCCAGCCCCGAGACGATCCCCTCGCTCATCGAGAACTTGAACCCGAACGGGGACCCGAAGGCGAATACGCGATCGCCGATCTTGGGCGGCTCCCGGGTCGCACGTGTGATCGGGAACATGCCGCTCCTGGTCGAGGCGCGCAGGACGGCGATGTCGGTGTACTCGTCGGTCCCCACGATGACGGCTGACACCTCGCGCCCGTCGGAAAACTGCACATCGATCTTGAGCGAGTCTCCCACGACGTGGGCGTTGGTGACGATGTGGCCCTGGTCGTCGAAGACCCAGCCGGCACCCGATGAGACACGCCTCTGCCCGCGAGAGGGCCGTAGCGCTTCGATGTGGACGACGGAGGGTTCGACCGCCTGCGCGACGCTTCGCACCGCGCGGTTGATGCGTTCGAGGATGTCGTCGTCCTCGATCTGGAGTCGTGCCAGGCGGATCTGGGCGGTGGTCTGGGCGATGTTGATCCGCTGCACAATCGCCGGCACCGCGAACAGGGCCGCCACCGCCGTCAAGAGCACGATCATTGCCGGGCCGTAAGCCACTATTCGACGCATCAGAAAGTTCCTCCCGCGATCCGCGACCGGCGGTTTTTCGGGCCGGTCGATCAGTCCGATTGCACCCAGGCACAGATCGGCACGACCGGCCTCGGAGTCAGTTCGTTCTCGGGCTTACCCGCGAGGGCGCCCCACTATTCCATTCGACCGGAGTGTTCGGCCAGGGCATTCGTCCGGATCCGCAATCGCTGAGCCTCCTCGGCGGCCATGACGTACCGCTGCCCCCCGATCGTCCCGGCGGACACACGCCGGATCCATTCGCGCGCCGCCTCGGTCAGCCTGGCGCCGAAGTGCTCGACGGGCTCGGCGAATCTCGGTGGCTTGTCGGTCATGCCCAGCAAGTCCTGCAGCACGAGAATCTGTCCGTGACAGCGCGTGCCGGCACCGATGCCGATCAATGGCACGCTGGTTTCAATAAGGATGCGCTCGGTGACCTCGTCCGGCACCGCCTCGACCAGGAGCATCACCGCGCCGGCCTGCTCGAGCGTGACCGCGTCCTGGATGATCTGCTCGGCCTCCTCGGCGGTCCGACCGCTCGAGCCATACCCGCCATGAACCGCCGCCTGCTGGGGCTTGGACCCGACGTGGCCGCACACCGCGATTCCCGCGCGCGTGAGCCTCTCGACCAATCCCCCGAACGAGCCGTCCATCTCGAACTTCACGACGTCGGCCATCCCCTCGGTGACGAATCGGCCGGCGTTGCGGATCGCCTGGGCGGCGCTCTCGTGGTAGCTCAGAAAGGGCATATCGGCCATGACCATGGTGTTGGGCGCCCCGCGTTTGACCGCGGCTGTGAGGGCCACAGCGATGTCCAGGGGCATGTCCACCGTGCGGTCGAAGCCGAGAATCACCTCGGCGGCGGTGTCGCCGACCAGCAGGATCGGCACGCCGGCCCGTTCCAGCCACCGCGCCGTCGTGGCGTCGTAGCAGGTCAGCGCGGCGAACTTCTCGCCCCGGGCCACCCGCCGACGGATGGTTTTGATCGTGATCGGCCGGGGCGGCGCGACAGCCTCGATCGGCCCGGATTCCACGGGTTTCACGTCCTCGAGCACGGCTGGAATCGATCGTGCTTTGCCCATCGCGGCAAGTATAGGAGTTGGCCGGGTGCGTCGATTCGCGTGTGCTGCGGGGGTGTGGGCCGACCGAGCCCGGTGGGGGGCGCGTCGAACGGGTTGTGTTCGTATACACTGGCTCGATGCCCCAGATTTCTCACACGTGGTCCACCGAGTCGATCGCCCAGGTGGTCAAGGAATACTGGGGGTTCGGCACGCTCCGCGAGCACCAGGAGCGGGCGATCAGGGCCGGGCTGGACGGCCGAGACTCGCTGGTGGTGATGCCGACCGGGGGCGGGAAGAGCCTGTGCTATCAGGTGCCGCCGCTGCTGCTCGGGCGGGCGGCGGTGGTCGTGAGCCCGCTGATCTCGCTGATGAAGGACCAGGTGGACGGGCTCAACGCGTGCGGCTACCCGGCGGCGGCGCTGAACAGCACGCTGGATCGGGTCATGCAGGACGAGATCGAGGAGCAGTTCCTGCGGGGCGAGCTTCGGCTGCTGTTTCTGGCGCCGGAACGATTGCTGACCAGCCGAACGCTGGCCCTGCTCAAAGAAGCACACGTGACATCGTTTGCCATCGACGAGGCGCACTGCATCAGCCATTGGGGGCACGACTTTCGACCCGAGTATCGCCGACTGGCTGAGCTTCGCTCGTATTTCCCCAACGCATCGCTGCACGCGTTCACCGCCACAGCGACGCAGCGCGTGCAGCACGACATCGTCGAGCAGCTGGGGCTTCGCGACGCCGAGCTGCTCGTGGGACGGTGCGACCGGCCGAACCTGACCTACCGCGTTGTGCCGCGCACCGATGTGCAGAAACAGACGCTCGATGTGATCCGCCGGCACGACAATCAGGCGATGATCATCTATTGCCTGAGCCGAAAGGACACGGAACGGCTGGCGGACTGGCTCTGCACGCAGGGCGTCGATGCCAGGGCCTACCACGCGGGTATGGGCGCGGCCAAGCGGAAACGTGTGCAGGAGGCGTTTTCGACCGAGCGGCTGGACATCGTCGTGGCGACGGTGGCGTTCGGGATGGGCATCGATCGGAGCGATGTGCGGTGTGTCGTCCACGCAACGATGCCCAAGAGCGTCGAGCATTACCAGCAGGAAACGGGTCGGGCCGGGCGCGATGGACTCGATGCGGAGTGTGTGCTCCTGTATACGGGTGCGGACGGGGCCAAGTGGCGGAGTCTGCTGACGCAGTCGGCCCGGCGCGAGGCGTTGGACCTTGGATACGACGAGCCCGAAGAGGGCGGGTATTCGCCGGGCGATCCTCGGGCGGCGCTTGAGCTTCAGTTCCAGCATCTGCGCGATATGGAGGGGTTCGCGTCCGCAGCCGTCTGCCGGCACAAGTCGCTCAGCGAGTATTTTGGGCAGCCGTATGAACCCGGCGAAGAGCGGGGCGAATCATCGCGTGGCCGGAAGGGCTGCGGGGCCTGCGATGTCTGCCTGGATGAGATCACGTACATGGAGGGCGGCACGGTGATCGCGCAGAAGATCCTGTCGTGCGTCGCACGGGTCGAGCAGCGGTTTGGGGCCGCGCATGTCGTCGATGTGCTTGCCGGGAGCAATTCGGAGAAGATTCGCAAGTTCAATCACGATCGACTGAGTACGCATGGGCTGATGAAGGACACGCCCAAGGCTGCGGTGAGGCAGTATATCGAACAACTCATCGCGCAGCGCCTGATTGCACGGGACGAGGGTGAGTATCCGACGTTGCGGCTTGGGAACGAGGCGTGGGCGGTACTCAAGGGCGAGAAGGAAGTGAGTCTGATAGAGGTCGCCAAGACGAGAGTGGGCAAGAAGTCGAAGGCATCGGTAATGCTTGTCGGGCCTGAGCAGGAACTGTTTGAGGTGCTGCGCACGCTTCGGCGCGAGATCGCACAAGAACGGAGCGTGCCCGCGTTTGTTGTTTTTGGCGATGTGACGCTCGTAGATATGGCAACGGTGCGCCCGGCCGAACTTGAAGGCATGCTGGGGATTAAGGGGATCGGTCGTGAAAAGCAAGATTCACTAGGGCTTGTGTTTTTCGAGGCCATCGATAGGTTTTGCGAGGAACACAATTTGACGAGAAGCAACCAGCGGTCCGCTCCGAGAGTTGAGAGGCAAGCAATGGGACCGGTCAGTCTCTCATCTGCTCGCACCGAGGCGGGTGAGTTGTTCGCACAAGGGAAGAGTGTTGAAATCGTCGCTCAGAACGTCGATCGCGCCAAAAGCACCACGGAGCAGTACCTTGTGGAATGGATCACCCGAACGCGCCCCGCCACAATTTCGGCGTGGGTCGACGAAGTGACGTACCAGGACGTGATTCGTGCTTTCCAGGAATGTGATACAGAGGGGAACTCGGGCCGACTGAAGTCGGTACATGAGAAACTCGACGAGCGGGTGCCCTACGAGCAGATTAGATTCGTTGTTGCCCACTGTCGAGCAATGCAGGGTGGTTGAGTTGTCCAAGCAAAGCTACGGCACGATTTTGATGAGGCGGCCGCCCTTGTGATCCAGGATGTAGAGTTCGCCCTGGTTGTCGCGTGCGAACGAGGAGATGGCCTGCGTCGGGCCGTACGGGAAGGCGTCCGCGAAGTCCGCCGTGTGCTCGAACACGTCGTCCGCCGTGCCGTTCTTGAGCTTGAACGACCAGATGCGCCCGGACATGAAGTCGGCGAAGATGTAACGGTTGGTCAGCGCCGGGATCGTGTCGTTCTCGTAGAAGTATCCGCCCGTGATGGACCCGTCGCCCCTGCCGTGGTTCACCTCTGGACGGTTTGTCCGCTGCCGATAGGCCCAGACGGGTTTCACGAGTGTTGCCCGGTCCGGCTGGACGTCCTTCTGAGCGCTGGGCCTGCGCTCGAACGCCTCGGGCCCCTCCATGACGTTCCAGCCATAGTTCTCACCGCCGTTCGAGCCGGTCGGCTGGAGGTGCACCCACTCCCACTTGTTCTGGCCCACGTCCGCGATCCACATTCGGCCCATCGAGTCGAACTCGAACTTCCACGGGTTGCGCAGGCCGAGCGCCCATATCTCGGGCTGAGCATCGTCGACATAAGCGAATGGGTTGCCCTTTGGGATGCGGTACGACTGCCCCTCTTCAGGCTTGTTCGATACGTCGATGCGCAGCATCTTGCCCAGGAGCGAAAGTCGGTTCTGCCCGTTGCCCTTGGGGTCATTGGCCAGCCCGCCGTCGCCCATGCCGATGTACAGCATCCCGTCGGGGCCGAAGCGGATGCACCCGCCGTTGTGGTTCGCGTACGGCTGATCGATCTTGATGATGACGGCCTCGCTGTCGGGATCGACGTGCGTGGGCGAGTCGGCCTTGAAGCGCGAGACGTGGGTGTCGCCGCGGTCGTTGGTGTAGTTCAGGTAGACGTACCCGTTCTGGGCGTACTCCGGGTCCAGCGCGATCCCGAGCAAGCCCTGCTCCCACCCACCGGAGTCGAACCGTGATTTGTCCAGGTGCAGGAAGGGTTCGTCCAGCAGTCGACCGTCCTGCACGATTCGAACATCGCCCGTTTTCT
>JADFOF010000136.1 GCA_022563015.1 Planctomycetota bacterium | reverse complement strand
TGGTTCGGCGTGGGCGTCGGCGATCGAATCGATCGCGGCTGAGCACGGTCGGCTGGACATCCTCGTCAACAACGCCGGCATCACGCGCGACAACCTCGTGCTGCGCATGAGCGACGACGAGTGGGACGAGGTAGTGCGTGTGAACCTCACGTCGGCGTTCGTGGCGACGCGGGCGGCGGCCAGGCCGATGATGCGCGGCAAGTTCGGCCGCATCGTGAACATCGCGTCGACGTCGGGCGTGGTGGGGAACGCGGGTCAGGCGAACTACGCGGCGTCGAAGGCGGGGCTGATCGGGTTCTCGAAGTCGATCGCGCGCGAGCTGGGCGGCAAGGGCGTCACGTGCAACGTCGTGGCGCCCGGTTTCATCGAGACGGACATGACGGCGTCACTGTCCGAACAGGTGAAAGAGGGCGTGCTGAAAATGATGGCGCTGCGCAGGCTGGGCACGCCCGAGGACATCGCCGCGGCGGTCGGGTATGTCAGCTCCGATGAAGCCGGTTTTCTCACGGGCCAGGTGATCTGCGTGGACGGCGGTCTGACGATGTGCTAGCGCGGTTTCAGTCGGCGCGTTGCGTTCGCACCGGAACAGACGGCGAGTCTGATGACGAGCCCTTCGCGCGAGCGAAGAGTGTTGTGTGTCGTGCGCCGAACACTCCGTGCTTGCGCCCGGGGCTCGTGTGCGACGCAATCCGAGCCTTCGCGGACTCAGACTCGGCGTCCTGTGCACATATCGTTGCGATATCCGATCTGACGATGTGCTAGTGGTGGTAGTCGCGGTCGTCCCAGTTGTTGACATCGGTGATCTCAGCTTCGCTGATGAGTGAAGCGTGACCATCGAGGAACAGAGCGTTGGCGCCGTTGCTGTGGCGCCTGGGCGCGATGCGGAGCAGGGTTTCGCTCCTCCCACTCACATGTGCTATGATTCTGGCGTCATAAAAGATCGCTATGCGCCACTCGCTCGCGTTCGGGTAGCCGATTCTGTTGTACCACAAGCGAGATCGGTCCTCGGCGTAGCAACTGAGGTAAAGCGTATCAGTGGGAAAGGCATATTCGCGCATGTGAGTCGTGGGTTTCCAAGGATAAACCGATACGGGTCTCCCCGGTCGGATGAACCGGAACCCGTTGTTGACATAGTGGATGTTGTGCCCGTCGTCGAATCGGCTTGGGTCGCGGAAGTATTCAGCGTTCTCGAAGTGATCTCCGAGCATCTTGTCCCATGAGGCACGAGGGTCCAGGAGCGGCCGAAACGCTCGGGGCCATGACATCCAGTACCTCTGCCGCTGACGCGCATTAGGACCTGTGGGCATCCTGTCCTCGCTGGCTTCGCGGGGTACCCATCCATCGAACTCATCGGCGTACATGACCAGGGCCATGCCGATCTGCCGCTGGTTGGAGAGACACTTCACCTGTCTGGCGGCCTCGCGTGCCGCTCCCAGCGCGGGCAGGAGGATGCCGATCAGCAGCGCGATGATGGCGATGACGACCAGCAGTTCGATGAGTGTGAAGGCGGACCTTTGTCGGGTTGGGGTGGGCATGCCTACGAGCATACCGCAGACACCGGGCCCTGTCCAAGGAAAATTCCCGGGATTCAGAACTCAGCCGCCCTCGGTGCCGGCTGCGGCGTCCGGAGGATACTCGGGTACCGGCCTGAGCACCCAGTCCAGCTTGCGGGCGTGCTGGGACGGCACGGGCATCTGGTTGTCGAGTCGGATGAAGCGGCCGTCGGGCTCGCCCACGCCCCAGCGCATGATCTGGTCGGACAGGCGATTCCGGCTGTTCTCGAACTGGATTTTGAGCTTCTTGCCGACGGGGATCTCGTAGGTCCAGAGGACTTCGTCGTTGCGGGTGTCGATGAGGGAGATGGTCTTGGGCGCCCAGTAGTAGCTGACGTAGACGTGCTTGTCGGTGGAGGCGCGGTTGCCGCCCTCGGGGTCGCCCATGACGCACCCGGCCAGGGATGCCAGGGTGAGGGCGAGACCAGCCGAGATCAGGGCGGATTGGCGGATGCGGGCTCGCATGGGTGTGTCTCCGGTGTGTGGAGGATATTACTGCGTGCGGGTGGAGCGGGTTCGTGGTGCCGGCCCGTGAGTGTATCGGCCTGATCGCGCCGGGACGTTATGGCCCGCCGGGGTCTGGCGGGGCTCTAGAATCGCTCGATGGACAGCGAGAAAGGCAGCCCGAGCACGTCCCACGGGCCGCCGTCGCCCGCCGGGTTTCGGATCGGGCACGGGTGGGATCGGCATCGTCTCGGGCCACCGCCTCCGGCCGGTGAGGGTCGTCGGCTGGTTATCGGAGGCGTTGGATTCGGGGACGGTCCGGGGCCGATCGCACGGTCGGACGGGGACGTGCTGCTGCACGCTGTGACCGACGCGCTGCTCGGGGCCCTGGGTGCGGGCGACATCGGGCAGCTCTTCCCGGATGATGACGAGCGGAACGAGGGGCGCGATTCGGCCCAGTTCGTCGCTGCAGCGGTCGAGCTGGCGCGCGAGAAGGGATGGCGGGTCGGGAACCTCGACGCGACGGTCGTGCTGGAGCGACCCCGGCTGGGCGACCGGAGGGTGCTGATCCGCGAGAACCTGGCGCGGCTGCTGGGCGTTGACGAGTCGGCTGTGAACGTGAAGGGCAAGACCGGCGAGGGCGTGGACGCGGTGGGGGAGGGGCGGGCGATCGAGGCCCACGCGGTTGTCCTGCTCATTCGCGATCGGTCGCGGCACTCGAGTGTGTGAAACGATTGAGCGCGAGGTCGGCCAGGCGGGGCGTCGCGTTGAAGAGCGCGAACAGCCAGCGCGTGGTGTGGCTGGTCCAGACTTCGGTCCTGGGCCATCGCAGGGCGGCGAGTGTGGCGCGGGCGACGCGTTCGGGAGTCTGTACGAGGAAGCGGGGCATGTCGTCGGCCATGCGGTTGGCGCCGGTGACGCGCTGGGCGACTTCGGCGAACTCGGTGGACGTCAGGACGGGGTGGACGCTGGTGACGTGCACGCCCAGCGGCTTCAATTCGTGCCTCATGGCGCGCGCGACGAGCACCTGCGCGCCCTTGGTGGCGCAGTACGGGCCGTAGAGCGGCAGCCCGATCTTGCCGATGCAGCTCGAGCACAGGAGCACATGCCCGAGGCCGGCGTGGATCATGCGCGGCAGGGCGGGGCGGATGGTGTTCATGCAGCCGAAGAAGTTGGTCTCGAAGATGGCGCGGAGTTCGGCGTCGGAGGTTTGGTGGATCGGTTTCTCGAAGCCGTAGCCGGCGTTGCCGTAGACCGCGTAGATCGACCCGAAGGCCTCGCATGTGCGTTCGATGAGGGCGTCGCAGTCGGGTTGGCTGGTGACGTCGGTGGTGACGGCGATGGCGCGGCCGCCGAACCGTTCGATCTGTGACCGCACGTCGAGCAGCTTGTCTTCGCGACGTCCGCCCAGTGCGACGGGCATGCCGGCGCGGGCGCAGACGATGGCGGTGGCGCGGCCGATCCCGCTGCCGGCGCCGGTGATCGCGATTGGTTTTCCGGACAGATCGATGGCGGGCACGGGAGGCTCCGGTCAGTCTCGATGCAGCAGCCAGCGCAGCTCCGGTGATCGTACGGCACGGGCGAGCGCGAGGTATCCGAGCGTACCGACGCCCGCGGCGAGGAGCAACGACACAAAGGAGTGCGTCCAGGCTGTGCCCTCGGGCGCGATTGTTCGTGTGATGAGCACGAGGGCGGCCATGGCCAGCGTGAGCCCCGCGATTCGGGCGAGGGCCCGGCGCGTGCCGGTGTCGAAGAGTGGTCCGCCGGGAAGCAGTCGGCGTGAGAGAGCGACGAGGATCAGGCACTGGAGCACGGCGGTGAATGCGGTGGACCACGCGAGCCCGGCCTCGCGGAGCGGCCAGATCAGCACGAGGTTGAGCGCGACATTCAGCGCGACCATGGCGACGGAGACGCGCACGGGCGTGAGTGTGTCGCCCATGGCATAGAAGGCGCGGGTGAGGACGTGATTGAGCGAGTAGGCCCATACGGCGAGGGAGTATCCGCCCAGGACGGCTGCGGCCCGGGCGGCGCCGTCGGCGGAGAACCCGAACGAGCCGCCGGTGAACATCACCGCGATGAGTTCACGCCGCACCAGCCACAATCCGACGCCGGCGGGCATGGCGATGAAGAGGCTCAGGCGGATGCCGCGGCGGAGGGTTTGTGCGAACGAGTCGCTGTCGTGGGCGCGCCGGGCGAGCATGGGAAAGACCACCGTGGCGACCGCGACCCCGAACACGCCCAGCGGGAACTGGTACAGGCGCTGGGAGAAGAACAGGATGCTGGCGCTGCCGGTGTCGAGCGGGTAGGTCATTCCGAGAATCGTGGGCGCGACCCAGATGGGCCACATGGCGATGAGCGTGTCGAGCAGGGCGTTGATCTGAAGTGTGCCCATGCCGATGACGACGGGCACGTAGCGGCGGAGCATGCGCCGAACGCTGTCGCCGACGCCCGTGACGACGCGCGTCCATCGCACGTTTCGCCGCAGCGCGAGCATGGCCCAGACGATCTGGGCGGCGCCGGCGGCGACGGCGGCGCCCCCGATCAGAAAGGCCGTCCGCTGCGGCGTGGAGCCGGGCAGCACGAAGTGCGTCGAAGCGGCGGCGATGATGAACGCGTTGAGGACGATGGGCTGGGCGGCGTGCGGACCGAACCGATCGTGCACCTGGAGCATGCCGCCGAGCGTCGCCGCCACGCAGATCAGCGGCATGAACGGGAGCATGACCATGATGAGCTGGAGCGAGAGCGATCGCTCGGCGTTTGGGGGCAGGGCGGCGAGCAGGGCGAGGAGCGCGATCTCGCCCAGCACGGTGATGGCGCCGGTGACGATGAAGAGCACCGCGACGGTCAAGGAGGCGAAGCGCCGGGCGGTCGCAGGATCCTGACCCAGAAGCGAGGCGTACTCTGGAATGAACGCGGCCGCCAACGCTCCCTCGCCGAAGAGTCTGCGGAACGTGTTGGGAATAGCGAACGCGGACACGAACGCCGACCCGACCGCCGTGTCGCCGAAAACCCGCACGGTGATGAGATCGCGGGCGAGACCGGCGAATCGTGAGATGAGGGTGAGTGCCGAGACGGTGCGCACGGCCCGCCCGAACGGGGCGGAGCCGGAGAACTCCCCGGCGGTCTGATCGGCGTCGTCCGTGCGCACTGTCGAAGCATATCAGCGTGGCGGGCTCTGGTTCGCCGCTCAGAGGATGACGAAGAAGAGCAGCCAGTGCAGCACCAGCACCGGCAGGAGTATGACAATCGCGCGGGCGAGGTAGCCGAAGAACGAGGGCATGTCCACGCCGCTGGATTCCGCGATGGCCTTGACCATGAAGTTGGGCCCGTTGCCGATATAGGTCATGGCGCCGAAGAAGACGGCTCCGGTTGAGATGGCCGCGAGTGTGGCCACGCCCTGTGGATCCGAGAGGAACGTCGCGACGCTCTGGGGGTTGATCTCGTTCTCCCCGAAGGAGATCTGGAGGAAGTTGAGATAGGTGGGGGCGTTGTCCAGCACGCCCGAGAGCGCGCCGGTGCTGAAGTAGTACGACGTGGCGGACCCGAGCCCGAGGGCGTGTCCGTGGACGGCGAGATAGCCCAGGGCCGGGGCCATGGTCGCGAATATGCCGCAGAACAGCAGCCCGACCTCCTTGACGGGGAAGAAGTTGAACTCGTTGGCGTCGTGTATCCGCTTTGGCGCGAGCTTGTATGCGACAACGGCGACGGCGACCTGGAAGGTTGCGCCCACGGGGTAGCCCGCCAGGGCTGTGACGCCCCGGTCCGCGAGCATCGGGTCGATGAAGACGCCGAGAATCATGAGCCCCAGGCAGACGATGCCGGCGACGCCCGCGACGCTGATGCCGCGCTCGCCGGTGCGCGACTGGTCCTGTTCACCGGGTCCGATGCGCAGATCCGTGATGTAGAACATCACGAGCAGAGCGGCGATGACGACGGCCCAGTTCACCCACAGGTGTTCGAGCGTCCAGAAGAAGTCGATGCCCTTGAGATAGCCCAGGTAGAGCGGGGGGTCGCCGATGGGTGTGAGGCACCCGCCACAGTTCGAGACGATGAAGATGAAGTAGACGATATGGATGGGGCGCAGGCGGCCCTTGTTCATTCTCATGAACGGGTGGAGGAGGAGCATGGAGGCGCCGGTGGTGCCGACGATGTTGGCCAGGACGGCGCCGAAGGCCAGCAGCAGCGTGTTCGCCAGCGGGCTTCCCTTGCCCTTGACGTCGATCAGTACGCCGCCCGAGACGATGAACAGCCCGCCGACCAGCGCGATGAAGGCGTAGAACTCCTTCAGGGCGTGGAGCATCTGGTATTGGCCGTAGGTCTGCCCGTGCTTGAACGCGCCCTGGTTGAATCCCAGCAGGTAGTACGCGACGACGATTGAACCGAGGAAGAAAGCGACCTCGGGGAAGCGCTGGTGCCAGAAGTGGGCGTTGATGAAGGGCATGAGCGCGATGCTGCCCAGGAGGGCCGCGAACGGCAGCATCAGCCACAGCGGGATGTCAGGGATGGGACCGGCCGCGTCGTGCGAGGCGTCATCGGTGTGCGCATCCTGGGCCGGGTGATCGTCGTCGGATGGGTCCTGGTCCTGTCGCGGTTCGAGGCCGGTGTCGCGACGATCCGGGAGCGGCGCGGGATCGTGGTCGGGGTCGATCGCGATGCTGAGCGGTTCGGGCGCCTGTGACTGCTCATGGGCGCTGTCATCGTGGTGCGCCTCGCGCTCCTGAACGGCCGGTGCAGTGGAGGACGCGTAGTCGTCGGGCCCGACGATGCGGGTGAGCGCGGCACCGACGAGCAGACCGATGCAGATCCACAGTGCCCACGACAATGGACCGCGGAGCCCACGATTGTGTTCACCGGCACTCATGTCTCAGCGGCTCCTGTCGATTCAGGCACACTGGCGCGGGACTGTTATCGGTATGTGAGGGTAGGCCCAACAGTCTGGTGCAAAGAACGAATCGAATCCCGGTCGAGCCGAGGGTCTGATAAGTGCGGCTAATCGGGTGCGGGCCTGGTGTTGCGTGCGCGTCGGGCCAGCACGACGGCGATGCCCGCGGTCGCGACGACGCCGACACCGTTGGCCGCCAGATCGTCCAGCCCGAAGGTGCGATTGATGGCTGGGATGGC
>JADFOF010000135.1 GCA_022563015.1 Planctomycetota bacterium | reverse complement strand
ATCGAAGTGAAGCCGGGGCCCGGCGCCGGCTCTGAACCCGGCACGTACTATGACCGGGCTTCCTGAAAGGAATCACCGTGAAAGTCGAAATCATCCTCGCGGAGCTGAACCGCCTGCGAAAAGACCTTGACGAAGACCGTGGCGACATCGAGTGGCTGAGCCTGCACCACGCGTTCTGTTTCATCTCGTACCAGCTGGGCCCGTTTCAAGCGTACCTGAACGAGCAGGCGGCCAAGGGCGAGTTCGACGACTTCGGGGGATGATCGCGCAAGACCTAGATGTAGATGTAGCCCATGCTGAACACATAGACGGCGAAGATCGCGACTGCCATGAGCACGCCATCTACGAGATCAAGATCGAGCAGAACAGTCAGAGCCGCGCAGAGAGCGAAGAACCCCAGCACCGCTGACAAAACGATGTTCGTGAACGGCACGAACACGATTGTGGCTGTCAGCGCGAAGACAGCGCTGGCGCCGCTGATCTGAAGCGCGAACAGCCGCCAGTACGAATCCACACCAATCCACAGCAGCAAGCACCCGGAAGCGGTCAGAAAAGCGATTGGAAACAAAAAGAAGAGCATCTGTAGCGACACGAGAAGGCCCGTCACTTTCCAGACGCTCCCCGCGATCGCCAGCGTGCCGATCAGTCCGACGCCCAGCACAATCGCCGGCCTGCGGTACATCGTTCGCGCGGATTCTTCGCACGCACCAGGCAAAGGCCTCGGCGGAATGAGGCTGGCGGTTCCGCACTCGGGGCATACCGGCGATGGCCGCAGACCCGTCAAGTCATAGCCACACTCTCCGCACCGAACCAATGATCGCCCATCTTCGACCACGTATCGCGCTCGACGTACGCCCTCAAAGCTGCGGCGTTCGTCATTCCCGCACACCGCGCATACGTGCGAGTCGCGCCCCATTGGTCCCCCGCACACGCCGCACACCTTGTTCTGAAAGGGCTCGCCGCTGGGTTCCAGCGGGATGGCGTCGAATTCATCGTGAATGGCGGCGGCTTCACCGACGCGCGGGTCGGCCGGGCGCACCTCGCCCACGACGGTGGTCTCGCTCGCCGCGGCCTGGCGGGCGGATTCCGCGTCCGACGCACGCACCGTCACCCACCGCTCGTCGCCCGTCTCGCGGTCGATGGTCTGCACGTTGAAGAGCGCGTCGGTCATGTCTCCATCGACCCTTTCACACGTGCGAGTCCGACCCCGGTACGATGGCTCGCCCGCGCCCGTGTGCCGGACGCGTCCAAGACAAGGAATCCTCAATGCCAGACACGACACAGCCTAGCCGGACCCACTGCACCAGAGCAATCGCCGTCCTGGGAGCCGTGCTCATGCTCTCGCCAGCGGGCATGGGCCTCCAGGAGCAGGCGGAGACGGGCCTCCCTGATCTGGCCGCCATCATGGCTTCCGTTTCGCAGATTCGCGAGCTGGAGTTCCTCCGCGACGTGCCTGCGGAGAAGCAGGCGCAAGCCGAATGGGGCGCGTATCTGCACGAGGAGATCAGTGCCGCGTATCCGCCGGACGAGGTGGACGGGCTGGTGCGCGGGCTGGTCAAGCTGGGCCTGCTCAGCGAGACGATCGATCTGGTGGGCGAGCTCGAAACCGCGCTGCTCACCCAGGCCGGCGCCTACTACGACACGAAGAGCGGGACGTTCTACTACCTCATGCTCGACATGCCGGCGGACCAGCTCGGCATTCTCGCCTCGCACGAGCTCGCGCACGCGCTGCAGGACCAGCACTTCGACCTCGAGCGCGTGCAGGGCGTCTTCGAGAACACCCAAGGTGATGAGCCGCGCAACGACGACGCCATGCTCGCCGTGAGCATGCTCATCGAGGGCGAGGCGACGTACCTGATGACGCTCTGGCAGGCGGCGAGCATGGGCGGCGACCTCACGAGGAACCGGCGCGTCGAGGAGATGACCTTCCGCGGCATGGCGGACCTGAGCATGTCCATGCTCACGATGATGACCAAGGCGGCGGGCGACATGTTCCCCCCGGACAGCGACATCGGCAAGGCGATGGCCGCGATGGAAGACATCCCCCCGTACATCATGGAGCCAATGCTGGCCGCGTACATGAAGGGCGCGTACTTCACCATGCGTCTTCGGCGGCATGGCGGGTGGGACGCGGTGTCGACCGCCTACAGCGACCTGCCGCGCAGCAGTGAGCAGGTGCTGCACCCCGAGAAGTACTTCGGTGGCGAGGACGGCGCAGAGCGTGACGAGCCCACCATGATCCGCCTGCCCGAGTTTCCCTCGCTCACAGAGCTCGGGTTCGAGCCGATCGACGCGGCGATCCACGGCGAGTTTTACCTCGGCGTCCTGCTGCGCAACCTGGGCGTGAACGAGTATGTCGTGGCGCAGGCGATCGAGGGCTGGGACGGCGATGTCTATCGCGCCTACGCCCGGCCGTCCGGCGAGACCATGATCGTCCTGGCCACGACGTGGGACACAGACAAGGACGCGGGGGAGTTCCTGGCCGCATACTCGGAGGCCCTGTCCAGCAAGTACGGTGAAGACGCGCCCAGCGTGACGCACAAGGAGAACGTCACGCACGTGATCGTCGAGTCGGACCGCGGCTTCGAAGGGCACGCCATACGCCGCGGGCGTGAGGTCTTTGTCGTCGAGGGCGCGTCGCGCGAGTTGACGAAGGCGATCCTCTCGCAGCTGATCTGGATGGAACTCGAGCGCATCGATTGAACCGGCCGTTTCCTGCTCTCGCTTCAGCCGCGTTTGCCTCGGGCGGTTGGCCGCGTAGCCTTGGGCGCGATGTTTCGGTCTCCGCGCCAGTCTGAAACGCCCCGGCCCGCCGAAGCCGGGTCTGTCCGCGGGGGCCGAGGCACACGTCGTCGGTCGATCGTCGCGTCGGCGCACCGTGCGGCCGGCGGGCGGAACACGATCCCGATGGCCCCGTAGCTCAGCGGTCAGAGCTGGCGACTCATAATCGCTCGGTCCCTGGTTCGAATCCAGGCGGGGCCATTGCGCGCCGCCGTGTTCATCGACTCGGGCCCGATGCCCCGGGCGTGTGGGACGCACGCCATGTGCGTCTGCGCCTATGCTTGGCCCCTTCGCAGACGCCGGGAGTTGCCGCCATGGAAACCACACTCATCATCCTCAAGCCCGACGCCCTGCAGCGGGGGCTCATGGGCCGGATCATCGGCCGATTCGAGGACAAGGGGCTGCAGATCGTGGGGTGCAAGATGATGCGGATCACGCCGGAACTGGCCGCGGTGCATTACGAGTCGCACCGGGGCAAGCCGTTCTATGACGGGCTGGTCCGGTTCATGACTTCATCGCCGGTGCTGGTGATGGCGGTGCGGGGCGTGGGGGCGATCGCGATCAGCCGAAACATGATGGGGGCGACGTTCGGGAGCAAGGCCGACCCGGGCTCGATCCGCGGCGACTTCGGCGTCTCGAACAGCTTCAATCTGATTCACGGGTCGGACAGCCCCGAGGCGGCCCAGCGCGAACTCAAGCTGTTCTTCACCGACGGTGAGGTGCACACCGTCGATCGGGCGATCGAGGGCTGGGTGTACGACCTGAGCGGCCAAGAGCCCGAGTAGACCGGGTGACGCCGACAGACATGCCGTGGATACCGCGCGATGGTTCAGTCAACCGTACGTCAGGTTGACGCGGCGGCGACCTTCGTGCTCGGGCGGACGGTGACCACGTGGTCGCCGGCGGCGGCTTCGGCGAGGATCTGCTCGGCGACCTCTCTGCGGTGCACGTCAATCTCGCGCGGAAAATCGAAGGCGATGCGGACGCGGTCGCCCTTGATCGCCGCGATTCGGACAACGCCGATCGGGCTCGCGGGAGGTCCGATGACGACCTCCTCGCCCTCTCGTCTTGTGATCACCAACATAGTGGAACTCCTGTCCTTCTGGTGATCCGCCTCCCGAATCCACCGGGGTTCGAGTGTATCACTCCGTTCTGTTCGGCAAGCCTGAACGCAAGAGGATGAGCGGCTCGAACAATGATCCGCACGGCTCGGTGCAGGGTTCCTCGCCCGGGCACCGACGCCATGACCCAACATAAGTCCGGGTCCTCGGCCCGGATCGGCTCGCGTCCCATCGGGAGCGGCGGGTATGCCGTAAGTATCTGAGAAATCGACGCTTATGTCAAGCCCGTCATTCGACCGCCCGGACGGAGCGAACCTCGGGCACGTGGGCTCGCAGGTTCCGCTCGATCCCGGTCCGCAGAGTCAGCAGGCTCGACGGGCACCCCACACATGCCCCGTGCAGGCGAACAACCACCTCCCCGCTGGCCGAGACGTGCACCAGCTCCAGATCGCCGCCGTCGGCCTGGATCGTCGGTCTCATCAGCTCGATGATGCGGGTCACCCGCTCGGGCAGGGTCAGGGTCGCCTCGGGTTGTGTTTCGTCCGGGGGCACGAAAGAGAGGATATGCGCCGTCGGGGGCGACGGGAGCCTCGGCGAGGATTCGGGCCGACCCCGGACCGGTCAACCGGCCGCTAGGATCCGCACGTGACCAGAAAATGCATTATCGGGCTTGCGGCAGCGATCATTGTCTCCGGGCTGGGCTTGTCCGCGTGTGCCGGACAGGGTAAACCTCGCACGGGCGACCCGCTCACCGACATTCTCAACCCGGATCTGCGCGTGAGTGAACGGATCCGCTCGACCCAACGGGCGCTGCGCGACGCCGAGGCTGGACGCGCGGACGCTGAGGAGACTCGGCGTGTGCTGAAAGTCGTCGCGTGGGCGCGGGCGGCACCGGTGGAGCTTCGACTCGCGGTGATCGAGGGACTGTTCGCCGAACGTGGCAAGGAGGACGACTCGCGAGCCCTGGCGCGGTACCTGCTGCCGCACGAAAAGAACGAGCGGGTTGTACGGTATCTTGCGGAGGTGGCGGTGGCGCGGGGATGGGTGGACGTGACGCCCTCGCTCGTGCGCTGCTACGCGCAGCGCGGCTTCGGTGAGCAGGACGACGCACGGCCCGAGCACCAGGCCCTGCTGGCGCTGCATCCCGGCACGCGGATCGATCAGATCGTGTTCGAGGTCTTTCTGGACCCCGGGATCGAGGACGGATCGAGCGGCACCGGCGGGACGACCGGCAACAGCTCGGTCGACTGGACGACGCTGACGCGGGCCGACGCGTGGGATCTGCTGGCTCGCCTGGACGCGGACGGAACGCTGCGCGCGGAGCTGCTCTTTTCCGACAGGTTCGACGCGCTCACCGGCACCGGGGCGATCCTCCGGGCCGACCTGAAAGCGTGCGTCGAGCAACTGCACACGATCCCGCTCAGCGCGGCGGAACTGACGTGGCTTGGGCGGCTTCGCCGTCCCCAAGACGCCGGCGACTCGCAGTGGTGGACCGAGGCTGCCCAAGCGGTCGGGCGAGTCAGCAAGAACAACCTGTCAGGGCTTCGGCTGCGGCACATCGAGCCGATCCGATGGGCGGCGGCGCACAGACCGGAATGGCTCGTGGCGGATCGCGACGAACTGATGTCGACATTCCGGTCGAGGCTGGATGGCCGGCGGTTCAATCGTCGTTCGGCCCGCGAGCGCGAGAGCGGCGTGCTGTTTCAGGAGCGACTCGCCCAGCGACACGCCGAGCTGCGGTGGGCCGACCTGCTCGCACTGCTCGTCATCGACGAGGCGCTCTCCAGCGGCGCGGTCCGTGCGGCACTGTTCGAGCAGGCGGCGATGGACCAGGCGGACCGGACGACGGAGTACGGCGGGGTGCTCGCTTCGGACGCGGACGCACCCGAGCGGTTTGGTGTGATGCTGTTCCCCCCCAGGCCCGCGTCGCGCCTCGGCGACGACCGGTTCGTAGCGTCGGCGGACCTGATCCGCTCGAGCGACGCGGCCTTGGCGCACTATCACTTCCACGTGCAGCGCTGGTCCAACGCCCGGTTCGCCGGCCCCAGCCGAGACGACCTCGTGTACGCCTGGCGGCAGGGCCGATCGTGCCTGGTGCTGTCGGGTATTCGGCGCGGCGTGCTGGGCGTGGACTACTACCAGCCCGACGGGGTGATCGTGGATCTGGGCGAGATCAGGGCGCCCTGACCGATTGAAGACAGCGCGGTCGGCCTCGCCGGGCGTGTCGCGGAGGCCCGATGGTTCACCTGCTCGTGATCGCGCTGTTCGTAGCGGTGCTGACCCCCGGCCCGGAGTATGTCGCGCCGATGTACGAGCGGGTCGGCCCCATCGGGGCGACGGCGATGGTGCTTGGCGCGCTCGTTGTCATATGGCTGCCGACATGGTGGATCGTCGCGATCCTGGGGCGACGGCTGGCGCGGCGGGGCGACCCGAGGTCGATCGCACGGGCCGATCTGGTCGTTGCCGCGGCGCGGATCGCGACCGTCGGCGTCGTCGCGGCCGGCGTGCTCGGCGCCGGATGGCTTGATGCGGTGCGCGCGATGCTGTCGAGTTTAACCGGCACAACGAGCGGCGATCTGGTGGCGCTGGACGAGCTGATCGCGATCGCCCCGGGGTTGCTGGGCCTGGCGTTTGGGTGGTGGGTGGCGTACCCGATCGATCGCATGGTGCGCGAGGCGGTGATGCTGCGCGATATCGATCGCGGCGCGGGCGTGCCGGACATTTTGCCGCGGTCGCGATGGGTCCGGCAGGCGGTGCGGCACCAGCTCGCGGTGGTCGTCGTGCCCGTCGCCACGATCGTCATCTGGAGCGAGCTGGTGGAGCTGTTCCTAGGCGGCGCGGACCTGATGGTGCCGGCGGTGCAGCTGGTCGGTGCGGCCGGCGTGTTCGTGGTCATGCCCGTGGTGATGTGCCGGATCTGGGATACCGTGCCCCTGGACACGGGCGCGCTGCGCGACATGCTGATGGGGCTGTGCGAGCGTGCCGGCGTGCGTGTGCGCGGCATCCGCGTGTGGCGGACCAACGGCACGATGATCAACGGCGCCGTGATCGGGCTGATCGGCCCCTTGCGCTACATCCTGCTGACCGACGCGCTCCTGGACCGGCTCGAATCGAGAGAGCTGCAGGCGGTGATGGCGCACGAGGTCGGGCACATCCGCCTGCGCCACATGCCGTGGCTGCTCGCGGCGGTGCTGGGGACGATCCTGCTGCTGGCGTCCGCGACCGATGCGGCGTACGAGACGATGGCCGGACAGGTCGAGCAGGCGGTGTGGGTGGAACTCGTGCTCGTCGCGGTCGTGCTGGGCGCGGGCCTGGTTGTGTTCGGGTTCGTAAGC
>JADFOF010000134.1 GCA_022563015.1 Planctomycetota bacterium | reverse complement strand
CGGGGAGCTACGGCGTGCTGGCCCTGGCCGCCGTGCTCGGCCACGTGTATCTGGTCAGGGAGATCCTGCTGCGCCGAACCCCGATCAGGGCCGGCGCGCTCGCCCATCCCACGCTGGTGCAGACCTATCGCTCGATCCAGATCGGCGTGCTGATGCTGACCGCCGGGACGATTCTCGGCGGCGTCTGGGCCGCGGACTCGTGGGGACGCTTCTGGGGCTGGGATCCGAAGGAGACCTGGGCCCTGATCAGCATCATCGTGTATTTCACCATGCTGCACGCCCGCCACATCGGGTGGCTGAGAGACTTCGGCCTCGCCGTCGCCGCCATCGTTGGTTTCATGTCGATCGTGTGGACGTTCTACGGCGTGAACTACGTGATGGCGGCGGGGCTGCACAGCTACGGGTTCGGCTCGGGCGGCGAGGTCTGGGTCGCGCTGTGGGCCGCCGTCGAGATCGCGTTCCTCGGCCTGTGCAAGTGGCGACAGATGGCGCTGCGCCGCATGGGATCCGATAGCGGGCCGTCCGGACCGACCGCCTCTGTGCAGCCCCAGCCCTGACCGAGGTCGTATTCGCGCGGCGATGCGTGGGACTTCGGACGGGCCGGGTAGAGGCCGGAGTGGCCGACGGTATAATCCGCACCGCCGACGTGGTTGCGGGTGCTGCCCGTCCGCTCGTTGGCGCAGACAAGGGCGATTGGCGCAGTTGGCTAGCGCGCTTCCGTGACAAGGAAGAGGTCACTGGTTCGAGTCCAGTATCGCCCATTGATTGGTGTCGCACCGCTTGGCGTTCTGTTGTATCGGCTTGCGACACCCATGAATAACAAGGCGCTGGCGACTTGGGCGGTGACGAAGTGTGCCCGATCGGGGTTGGTTCGAGAGGCTCGCCCACAGGTCGGCGAATGGGCTCGCTTCGCCCTCGTGGCCTGGGCGAGCTTCGAGTCAGCAAACGCCTGTCGGCACCGATCGGCGCGCTGGATCGGTCGGTCCGTGCTTGCCATCCCGATCGCTGATCACCGCAAGAGGTTGTGGTGCTGGGTTGAGTGCGGGCGATCGTGTCCAGGGGTTGAGCGGCCACCCCACTCGCCGGCGCACTGATACACTTATCGCATGGCACAGGGGCGGCTACGGCGGCTGGTCACGCGGCGGCGGGTTCAGCAAGCGTTGGTCTGTCTGATTCTCGGCAGCGCGATGACAATCGCGGTCGCGTGGGGGTGTGAGCTGTTTGCGCCGCGCGGCTGGAGTAGGGTACAGCAGGTGAGTGGACCTTATTTCGAGCGATACCGTCCTGACGATTGGCCGCAGCTTGACACGCTGTGGTTGACTGAGATTGTGGGTATCACCTATCGAGTCGCCGAGGCGATCGTGAGCATCAGACTCTCATCCACCCCTGGTGAAGATGGAGTTTCAAAGGACGTGTACTACTGGATCTCGGAAAACCAATATGGACTTCCCTGGCGCTCCATGTCTTTCTATTCGAGTGAGGTCTGGGGTGATCCTCAAGCAAGGGCAGATCCCAATTTTCCGGTGCCCCAACAGCCGATCTTCCCCTTGCTTGCGCGCGGCATCGACGTTCCTACGTGGTCTCGAAAGTGGTTTGGTTGGCCAAGGCTTCCTCTTCGCCCGATGTGGCCCGGGTTCTTGTATTCAACGCTTGTGTACGGGTCTTTTGCGTCGTTGGTGTTGAGCGTGGTGAGCTTCTTGCAAAAATGTCATCGCCTTAGCCGCCGCAAGCGCAGAGGCCTGTGCGTGAAGTGCGGGTATCCGGTAGACGACTTCGCCGTCTGCCCCGAGTGCGGCACGCCGACGGGGCGTGATGCATGAAGCTCCCCCGCCTCATCACGCGGCGGCGGGTGAAGTGGGTGGGGACGTTCGGCAGCGTTTTTCTGCTTGCCGTCTTCGTCGGCTCGAGTTGGATGTACGTCACAATCGTATTGAACTCACCCGTCGTCAAACGGTACTTGCTGGTCAGACAAGGGCGAATCGAGGGCTACATCGTCTATCTGGCAAGAGCGAAACTGGCGACAGAATACGGATTCGACAACTTGAGCGGGTTTCATCTTTCGTCTCAAATCGTACGAGGCGAGCATCGGAATCGGTTGGGATTCGGTCCTGGAGACCGCTTAGGGCGCGTGCTCTTTGTTTATCCGACTTCGACGCACTGGACTGCAATTCCCCTCTGGCTCCCCCTCCTGCTCATCGCCGCGCCCACCGCGTGGCTCTGGTACACCGACCGCCGCGCCAAGCCGTGGCAGTGCCCGAAGTGCCGGTACGACCTGCGCGGGCTGGACGGCGGCGTGTGCCCGGAGTGCGGGACGCCGATTGGCGGCGGATCATGAAGCTACGGCGGCTGTTTACGCGGCGGAGGCAGCTCCTCCCGAGTAGACTCGTGGGATGAATCGACTGCGACGCGGTGTTGGCTGGATGTGGCGACACAAGATCCGAACGGGCGGGATCGTCGTCGGAATGCTGTCGGTGGCGTGGGCGGTTGTCTACGCGGTTGTTGCACTGGCCGTGTCCCCCGCCGACCAGAGCGTACCGCTGCCGGACGGCCGAAGCCTCGCGTACATGATTCTCCAGGACGCGCCGCCGACCGCGCGCCGCGTGATCCTCGTCCACGGCGCCCCGGCCAACGCCTCGAGCTGGAATCTGCTGCTGCGCAAGGGCGCCGGGGATCTGGCCGGCCTCGAAATCCTCGCCGTCGACCGACTCGGCTACGGCAACTCCTCCGCCGGCAGCGAACTCTCGCTTGCCGAGCACGCGCGCAGCCTGGAACCGCTGCTCGGCGATGGAGTTATCCTCGTCGGGCACTCTTACGGCGGCCCTGTGGTGCTGCGGGCGGCGGCCGAATTCCCGGACAGGGTCGGCGGGATCGTCCTCGTCGCCGGTGCGTGCGATCCGTACATGAACGATTCTCAGATAACCCGACGGGCGATCAACGTGGTCGCGCTGGCCATCCCCGAGCCGTGGGTCGTCGCCAACCGTGAACTGCTGGCGCTGACCGACGAGAACCGCGACATGATCGACCTCCTCGATCGGGTCACCTGTCCGGTTGTCGTGGTGCACGGCACGTGGGATCCGGTATGTCCGCACGACGGGACCGTCGGGTACTTGAAGCGGAGCCTGGTCTCTTCGAGCGGCGTCCGAGTGGTCTCGCTCGAGCGGGTCGGGCACAACATCCACCTCACCCGACCCGCGGTTCTGGCCGGCGAGATCCGAGCGCTGGCCGCGTCGCTCGACTCGACCGCCCACGAAGGCAGGCGCTGAGGGCGAGCACACCACCGCATTCGTCCCCGTGCATGCGTCTCATGCCATCCGGATGTGGTCAGGTCTTCTGGCCGTCGATGAGGCTCTCTAGCCTCTCGAGCCGAGCCTCGATCTGAACCAGCTTGTGGATGATGATGACGTGCGTCTTCTTGGCGTCGATGCCCACCGGGCTCTCGTCACTGGCGATCAACGCTTCGATGTCGCGGTATTCAGATGTCGGGATCTTGGGGTCCATCCGGGCCAGCATACCGGGGGCTCACGGCGCTTGCCAGAGCCTCCCTCGCCCTCGAAGGGCCGAACGCACTCGCACCGGGTCCGAACACGCCGCTCGCACTCAATCTGGTGCCTGAAACCCAGGCGGGTCATCGGTCTCGGACGCGCCGATCCGGTCGCGCGAGAAGCGGTTCACTCGGCGGAGAGCGATCGTGAACCCGCCGCGTGCGCGGGTTGGCCTCGGGGGCGCTACCGCTCAGTGAGCGGGAGCGTGGCGAGGCGCACGGATGCGTGCGCGCGGCGTTTCCATCGCCACAGCTCGAACTGCATGCCCGCGGCGAGCGTGCCGTACAGCACCAGGCTGGTCGTGAGCAGCGCGTGCCGGCTCTGCACGAGTTCCGGGATGAGGTACTCGGGCGATCGGCCCGGCACGGGCGTCGCCGATTCGAGAATCGTGCCGATCGCGATCCATGCGGCGACGGGCGGGCATGGCAGGCCGACGTACGCTCCGGCGATCCATGCGTTCTGGGCCGAGAACATGATCGTCATCGCGAACCATGGCACGATCCAGAGCAGGAAGATGGTGATGAGAAAGACGCGCAGCCCGCAGCGTTCGCGGAATCCCTGCATGAAGAGCGCAATTGCCCCGAGCAGGACAATGAACGACAGCGTGCTCATCAGCGAGGGCGGGTCGATGAAGAACATGCCCGAGTGCTGCGCGAGGCGAAGCGGTGTGACAAGCGCGACGAACGTGAGCCCGAGCATGACGATGGTGAGTGGCAGGCTGGAGGCGGCGTCGCTGTTGGGTCTGACCCGCCGTCGCCCATGCTTGTGCGCTCTTCTCAGCCCCTCGATGGCGGTGTGGCGTGAGGGCGTGACGCCGAGAATCACGACGAAGAACGCGGCGCCGACGATCATGAACAGGACCAGGAGCAGGATGAACAGCGATTCGGTGGGGTGCATGCCCGGGCCTCGCCTCTCCAGGGCGCCGAAGACCTGCTGGCGAACGCCCGCATCGGCGATGATGGGCCAGACGCTGGCCAGCGCGAACGCAAGGACGCCGGAGTAGACAGCCAGGGCCTGGATCTTCGAGAGGGCATGGTTGTTCTGGTTGCGCCACTTTCGGTGCACGACGACGAACATCACACAGAGCAGGAAACCCTGCACCAGCAGTGTGTAGACGGTCGGGTGCAGGAAGAGGTTGAAGAAGGGCACGTCGCGGAACGTGTCGATGCCCGCCAGTACCGGCGCGCTGTCGCCGACTCTCTGGGGCAATTCCTGCTGGAGCAGGCCGAAAAAGGTCGGCCGGATGGTGAGGAACTCGAAGTACGTGATCCCGATGCGCGAAAGATTGGGAAGGGCGAAGTAGAGAACCAACACGAAGCCCATCGAGAGCATGGAGGCGAATCTCGGCCTGGTCGAGAGCATGCCGGCGACGAGCCCGGTCAAGTGATAGACCCACACCGACGTGAAGAACACGACGTAGAAATGAGCGAGCGTGAAGAGAGAGAACCCGCTGATCGCCACCGCGACGGCCAGAAACGGCAGTGTCAGCGCGAACAAGAAGTACTCGCGCACAGGCAGCCCGAATAGATAACCGAGAATCTTGGACGTCGGCGACATCGGGGTCAATCGCTGGTAGTCGATGAGGCGGTCGTCGCGTTCCTGTGCGATGCCCGAGGCGACGGCGCCGGTGCCGAGCACCATGAGAATCGTGGCCTGCACGACGACAATGCCGGGGATCGTCGCTTTGGCAGCCGTCGCCGCCGTCACGTCGCCGTGTTCTATCATGTTCATGTAAATGATCATGAACACGAACGCGGTGAGGCTGACCGTGACCGTGCCCCAGCTGATCACGTGCTTCCATCGCAGCCGCGCCCGCGCGCTCTTCAGCCAGATCGGGTTGACGAGCATGGAGGTGTCAAGGCGCGGCCAGGTCACGAGACCTCCTTGGCGCCGATCTGGAGAAAGATGTCCTCGACGCCCTGCTGACGCTCGTAGAACGCCTTGATCCTGATGCCGCGATCGACGAGGCTCCGGAGCAGCTCGGCTACGTCGCTCTCGTCGCCGTCAAGATCGAACTCGACCCGCAACGCCTCGGCCTTGCACGAACTCACGCCGTCCAGGCCGGATAGAACCTCGGCGGCCCGCGCGGCCGGGTCCAGAGTCTCGACCACGATCCGCTTCTTGTGCGAGAGGCTGGCGAGGATCTCGTCGATCCGCCCGCTCAGGATGAGCCGCCCCTTCTCCATGATGCCGATCGAGCCGCAGAACTCCGAGAGCTCGTTGAGGATGTGCGACGAGATGAGGATGGTCTTTCCGGAGTGGGCGAGGTCGCGGATCATGTTCCGCATGTCGATGCGGGCCATGGGGTCGAGCCCGCTGGCCGGCTCGTCCAGCAGCAGCACCTCGGGGTCCGGCAGGAGCGTCTTGGCCAGCACCAGCCGCTGTTTCATGCCCAAGGAGAGCGTGCCGGCGATGGCCTGGCGCTTGGACTGCAGCCCCACCTGATCGATGCACGCGTCGATCCGTCGTCGCCGCTCGCGCCGGCTGACGAAATACGCAGCGCCGAAGAGGTCGAGAAACTCCCAGCACCTGAGGTCTTCGTAGACCGGCGCCAGGTCGGGCATATAGCCCAGCAGGCGGCGCACGCGGGCGGGCTCCTCGACCACGTCGATGTTCGCGATTCGCGCGTCGCCGTACGTGGGCTTGAGCAGCGTCGCCAGCACCCGGATGAGGCTGGTCTTGCCCGCGCCGTTGGGTCCGATGAGACCGTAGACCTCGCCGGTGGGGATGGAGACGGTGAGATCGGCGACGGCGTGAACGTCGCCGTAATCCACCCGAATCTCCTTGGTTTCGATCATCGGGCGTTCATCGCTGGGGCGGGCTGCATGGGAAAGGCGTGGTCCGGGCGGGAAATGGATCTACGCGGCGCGCATCGGCCCGGTTCGGAGCGTATGCCCCAGCCCGGTTTCCAGGCCCGGTGGTTCGGCAGATCATTGGGTATAGACGACGGCGGGTTTCATTGTCCGCGTCGCGTGGGCGACCGGAGGAGCCATTATCCGTAGAACGAGGCGCACTCCTCGCGCCTGGCGCCGTCGCCGTCATTCACGGCGAACATGCCGCGGCCGCGCATCGTCGCCGATCCGTACGCGCCGTCCTTCCGCACGGCGTAGCAGGTGACGCCGAAGTTCGGCTCGCCACGCGAGTTGAGCAGGCGCTTCTGCTTGGTGTTGTCCACGATCCTCTTGAGGACGGCCAGGCAGGCCTCGGTGGGGGTCAGCCCGTTCTCCATCTCGCGCACGATGGAGAAGGCGCCGCAGTTCTGTATGACAGCCTCGCCCCGGCCCGTGGCCCCGGCCGCACCCACCGCGTTGTCCACGTACATGCCGGCGCCGATGATGGGCGAATCTCCGACACGGCCCGGGATCTTGTAGCTCAGACCGCTGGTCGTGGTGCAGCTGGCGCAATCGCCGTCGTCGTTGACGGCCGAGCAGTTGATCGTGCCGTAGGTGTACGGCACGCCGTCGCGCCATTCCACGTAGAGTCCGTTGGTCCCGCTGGCGTCGGCTCCGCGACGATCTTCTCCGGGCGGCAGATCCATCTGGTCGTCGTCGAGCCAGTCGTCGTTGGGGTTGAGGTTGCGCTTCCACTTGAGCCATGCGGCTCGGGCACGGTCGGTAAGAAGGTTCTCTTCCTTGAAACCGTTGGCCACGGCGAACCGCGTC
>JADFOF010000133.1 GCA_022563015.1 Planctomycetota bacterium | reverse complement strand
CCGCGACGCTGCACGCCTGGCACTCGAGCGGGCCAAGAGCGAGCTCGGAGTGGAGAATCCGCTGGACGCGGGCGTCACCCTGCCGGACCCCGACGGCGTGCTCGGCAGGTTCGACACCACGGACCTGGCCGACCTGCTGGGTGTCAGCCGCGTTTCGCTGGACGCGAGCGCCACGGCCCCCACGGTCGTCGATCTGCGGGGCGAGGCTCGATGCGAACGATCCTGGAAGCGTGACGGCACAGTGCGACAGCGCAGCGACGGCGGCATGCTGTCCGATCGTGACGCGGACGCGCTGGGGCTGGACTAGCACGCGCAACTCGACCAGCCGTTACAGACCACCCGGCGCCCCGCGCGCCGAACGGTTTTCATGCGCCCGACCGATAGCCCAGGGCGTAGATGTGGAATACTGGGAGGGTGATCGGCCGCAACGGTCGTGTGGGTGGTCTGATCCACCATGGACCCGTCTCAGCTGCGCCAAGGTTCAGCCACAGGCGCTCACTGTCGATTGATGATGCGATGAGTCAACACGACGATCAGCGCGCGGACCGCGATCCCGATAACCCGGGACTCCGGCGTGTGAAGCCCGACGATAGAATCGGTGGGCCCTCGTCGCATAACGCGCCCATCACCGCCGACCGCGCGACGATCCTGGCACACGAGCTGAACAACCTGCTGGACGGATCGATCCGCTGCCTCGGCATCGCCCAGCAATCGCTTGCGGTGCAGTTCGCCGCGACTGAGGCTGAATCACTCGAGACCGCCCGGAGGCAGATGGAAGCGATTCGGACCGCGCTCGAACGGATGTGCGAGCTCGTGCACGCATCGATGATGGGCGAGTCCGTGCGCACGCACTCGCTCCTGAAGGGTCAGAAAGCGCAGCGGGTCAACGACGCCGTCGCCCACGCCATCGAGGTCGTTCGGCCCGGCGCCGACCAGGCGGGGGTGACGATCGATTCGGACCTGGACGACACATTGAACGACGCGCCCGCGGGCCCCCTCTATTCCGCCGTCCTCAACGCACTCCAGAACGCCATCGAGGCTGTCATTCGCACCGGCGGCTCGGGCAAGGTCAACGTGCTCACCCGGCGCGACGTGCTCTCGATGGACGTCTCCGGCCGGGGCGCGCGCGTGATTCTCGAGGTTCACGACGAGGGCGTCGGGCTTCCGACGCACATGCCCTCGGCCAAGCTGTTTGAGCTCGGCGTCTCGACGAAAGGCGGCACGGGTGTCGGGCTCGGGATCATCCGCGAGATCGTGCACGACCTGGGCGGACAGGTGGAGCTGCTCCCCCGCGGCAGCATGGGCGCGTGCCTGCGGATGACCTTCCCGTGCCCGATCGAGCCCGGCGTTGAATAAGGAGAACCCCGCCGCGATGAGTCAGGACGGATTCGCCAACATCCTGATCGTCGACGACGACCCTGTGGTCGCCGACTCGCTGGCCACGTTCCTCCGCAGCGAGGGGCACCGGGTGCAGATCGCGCCGGACGCCGACGACGCGCTCGACAAGCTCGAGCGCGCCGACACCTGCCTCGACGATGCCGACCCGTTCGACCTGGCGATCTGCGACGTGGCGCTGCCGGGGCGGGACGGTCTTGAGCTCCTGCGAGAGATCCGCAAGCACCATCCCGGGACCGCGGTCGTGATGCTGACCGGCTACGGCACGATCGAATCGGCGGTCGAGGCGCTGCGCCTGGGCGCGTCGGATTACCTCACCAAACCCGTGGTCGATCCCGAACTGCGACTCTCGATCGAGCGGGCGCTCAGCCAGCACCGGCTGCTGGCGGAGAACTCGATGCTGCGGCGGCGGCTGGAGAATCGATCCGGCCTCGCGGGAATCATCGGCTCCAACCCGCAGATGCTCCGGATCTTCGAGCTGGTCGAGGCGGTCGCACCCAGCCGAACCACCGTGCTTATGACCGGCGAATCCGGCGTGGGCAAGTCGCTCATCGCACGCGCCATCCACGATCGCAGCACGCGTCGCGACATGCCGTTCGTCGAACTGGCCTGCGGCTCCATCCCCGAAACACTGCTCGAGTCCGAGTTGTTCGGGCACGTCAAGGGCGCGTTCACCGGCGCACACGTGGACAAGGCCGGGCGATTCCTCCGCGCTGACGGCGGCACGATCTTCCTCGACGAGATCAATTCCGCCTCGCCGGGCATGCAGCTCAAGCTCCTGCGCGTGATCCAGGAGCGCCGGTTCGAGCCGGTGGGTTCCAGCGAAACCATCGAAGTCGACGTGCGTGTCGTGCTGGCGAGCAACCAGCCGCTCGAAGCGCTGGTCGCGGACGGGCTGTTCCGGCAGGATCTGTACTACCGGATCAACGTCGTGAAGATCGAGCTGCCCCCGCTGCGCGAGCGCGTTGCGGACATCCCCTCCCTGGCCGAGCTCTTCCTGGAGTTGAACTCCGTCGAATTGGGCAAGGCGCTGACCGGGTTCACGCCGCAGGCCATGGACGCGCTGCAACGATATCACTACCCCGGCAATGTGCGTGAGCTTCAGAACATCGTCGAGCGTGCGGCGGTCCTGTGCCGAAACCCGACGATCGCGATCAACGACCTGCCGCCGGAACTGATCGACCCGCCCGCGCCGCCGGTCTCGATCGTCGGTGCGCCCGGGCTGGGCTTGCCCGCCACGTGGACACCGATGACTCTGGCCGATGCCCTGCACGAGCCGGAGCGTCAGATCCTGCTCATGGCCCTGGAGGCCAACGACTGGAACCGACAGAAAACCGCCGACGAACTCGCGATCAACCGCACCACGCTTTACAAGAAGATGAAGCTGCTGGGCATCGAGGGCCGCCTCGCGGGGTGAGATAAAATACGGCCGGGGTCCGGGCTTGCTCGCGCCCGCGACGGCTCGGTTTGCGAGCACGACCCCGTCGTCGGACCCGGGCCAAGAACGTCGGTTTCTCAGTCGGCGCTGGCATAGGCAGTCTCTCCGTGCAGAGCACTGTCCAGGCCCGCCTGCTCAACCGCTTCGGACACGCGAACGGGTGTGACCTTATTGATTACCCACAGCAGGACGTATGTCACGATGAAGGCCCAGACGATGCCGACGCTCACGCCCACCAGCTCCTTCACAAAGAAGGAGATATCCCCGTAGAACAGGCCGTCCGCGCCGGCCGGATTCATTTGTGTGGTCGCCAGAAGGCCAAGCGCAACGATACCCACAGCGCCACCGACGCCGTGGACGCCCCACACGTCCAGTGCGTCGTCCCAGTTCCTCTTCTTGCAGAACATGACCGCCGCATAGGGAATACTGCCGGCGAGGATCCCGATCAACATCGCGCCCTGGGGCGCCACGAAGCCCGCCGCCGGCGTGATGGTCGCCAGGCCGGCAATCGCACCGACGCAGAACCCGACCAGGCTCGGCTTCTTCTGGATCTTCCAGTCCAGGAGCATCCAGGTCACGGCGGCAAACGCGCCGCCGATCTGCGTGTTGATGAATGCCAGGACACTGATCTCGCTCGCTCCGAGCGCGCTCCCGGCATTGAAGCCGAACCAGCCGAACCAGAGCAGGGCCGTGCCGAGCGCAACGAACGGGACATTGTGGGGTTCGGAATCGGTGGCGCGCCTCTTGCCGAGGAAAAATATGGTGGCGAGGGCTGCCATGCCCGCAAGCACGTGAACCACAATGCCGCCCGCAAAGTCCAGCACGCCGTAGTCAGCCATCCAGCCGCCGCCCCAGATCATGTGCACAAATGGGTAGTAGACCACCAGTTGCCAGGTCACCAGGAACATGAGCCAGGCCTTGAACGTCATGCGGTACGCGAACGCGCCGGTGATCAAGGCGGGCGTGATGATGGCGAACATCAGCTGATAGGCGGCGAACAAGTAGACGGGAATCCCCAGCCCCGGGTAGACGTCTCCGACGGCGATGCCCGTCAACAACAAGAAGTCAGTCGGGTTCCCGATGACGCCGCCGACGTCGCTGCCGAAGCAGAGCGAGTAGCCGACCGTCACCCAGAGCACGGTTGAAACGCCCATAGAAATGAAACTCTGCATCATGATGGCCAGGACGTTCTTTCGTCCCACCAGACCGCCATAAAAGAAAGCGAGCCCCGGTGTCATGATCAACACGAGGGCGGCGGCCACGAGCATGAATGCGGTGTCGGCGGCATTGATCTGCATCGGTTGCGCTCCTTGAGATTCCGGCGGACATCATAGTCACTCTCGGTATCCGCTGGGTTGGTGGCGCCGCCACGGATCTCTCGGCATTGGCTACCGTCTTTCTGGCGAATGCCGCGTGGACGAGTTGGGATGCTTCGTCGTGTCGCGATCCTTCTGCATCACGCCAAGCCCCCGGGGACTGGCTCGATCATGCGGACCCGACACAATCTAGTAGGAAAGCGTCAGCCCGAGGTAGCCATACACCGCGACATCATCACCGCTATTGGCCGCCTCCGCGGCGGGGCCGAGAAACAGCAGGTTTCCGCCGACGTTCAACGTCCACTCGCCGTACGCGCCGGACTCGAGCGGAATCGCCACGTCTGCACCGACACCGGCGTAACCGAAGAAGTCGTCGCCACTGTCGTCGGGGTAGTAATCATTAAGGCTGAAACCGATCGTCACCGGAATCGACAGCGTCGCGTTCCCGTCGAAGATGTCAAAGCTCGGGCCGAATCCGAGCTCCATGTAGATCGCCTCTTCCGTGGTCACGTTCGAGTTGTCCGCCTCAAAGTGTACACCAAGCGAAATGTCGCCGAGCACCTTCTTGACCACGGTGTCCTCGGGCGGTGAATATCCGGCCGTCACACCGACTTCCTGCACGGTGTTGAAGTCGCTGTTCGGATACGTGTAGATCGTGTAGGACGCGCCGAGCGAAAACTCGTCCCAGTCCAGCGTGACCCCGCCGTAAAAGTCCGATTCATACCACGATCGCACATTCGCTTCTGTGGCCCCGGTCTTCTCGGAATGGTGGCTGTTCCAGTTCCCGAACACCAGCGACACGCCCGGCGAATCATCCATCCCCTCAACAATCATCACTCCCAGCTCCGCCCAGGGCTGGAAGATGAACCCCTGATCCTCCTGGACATAGCCGCGGAAGAAGTACGCGCTCGTGGTCTCGGCGCCGAGTGAGAACGACAGGCGTCCTTGATTCACCGGCGCAATTGGATCATCGGCGTCGCCTGCGATTTCCTGCATGGCGTTGACCCCCACACCGAATGCGATCGTCGCCACCATGAAAGAGATTTTCTGCATGAGCATTTGTCCATCCTGTGCCTGAATCCTTCTGTGTGCTCACCCGGGAACACGTCGCATCATATTCTACTCGCTCAGCACGATCGGGGCTGGTGTTCATGCCAAAAACGTCCTTCGGCGATGTGCGGGCGATCCATGAAGTCTTCGACCGCACGCCGGGCCGTCTGAGAGCGATCAAGCGCAGGGCCGGGCACACCGGCCCGTGCCGATCGTGCCACGATCTGAGGGGAGTGATGCTGAATGGCTCGATCAAAGAAGACTCGCCGAGATCGCCGCGGCGCTGACGGGCGACAAGTCTCGGGCACGGATCTCGACAGTCCGCAAGGTCTGAGAGCGTGGGCTGGCCCACAGGAATGAGAACAGGTAGACTCCCAGAATGCCGTGGAACCGTCTCAGCCGCGCAGCTCGACAAAGACGCGGGTGGGATGCAGGGCTCAGTGGCGAAAACGAGTTCTGGACGCGTTGGCTTCAAGGGCGGGGTCTGACAGAATCGGAGGACTATCGCCGTCGGATCGACGCCACCACTGAGATTCTGGAGCACTTGAAGCCACTGATCGAAGCGCCGGTTGGATCTCGGGTCGATGTACTTGATGTCGGCGCTGGACCGCTCACGGCTGTGGGTGCGGTGTGGCCGGGCTGCGAGCTGCGCGTCACCGCAGTAGACCCCCTCGCGGTTCAATACAACCAGTCGCTGGATCGGCTTGGGATCATCCCGCCGGTTCGAACGCAATTCGGCGAGGCGGAGCACTTGTTGGATCAGTTCCAGCCGGAGTCGTTCGACCTTGTGTACTCCCGCAACGCGCTCGATCACTCCTACGACCCCATGTTGGGAGTCTCCAACATGTTCGCGCTCGCCAGGGTCGGGGGCGTGGTTCGGCTTGAGCACAGTGTGAACGAGGGCAGAAACCAGCGGTATCGCGGACTCCACCAATGGAACTTCGATGTTCAGGAAGGCCGATTCGTCATATGGAACAAGGCCAAGCACATTTATGTTGATAAAGTTCTTCCTCCTCAGGCCAGGATCACGTGTGAAAAACATGACCCCGCCCGCAGCGGCATGCCACACTGGCTGAACGTCACGATCATGAAGACGTGCCAGGTCCGCAGTGAGCTTCCGCAGCAGCGTCCGATGCGACAGTAATGTCGCCGCCGTTGGGGACGATTGCTCGCGACCCGTGCAATGTGCGTGAGGGCGTCAGAGCGCCGGTCAGACGCGGAACTCTGGACTTGCGATTCAGAGGGGGTGGGTTACACTCGTGCTCGTAATCCTCGGCCGTGGAGCCGGACGAAACTCACACGCTCGGAAACTCAGATGGGCCATGTCGGGTACACGCAGATAGCTGGATGGATCGCGCCGCTGGCCCGCGGCCGCATACGACGCGCGACGCTCGGCTCACTGATTCGCATGGCTGCCCGAGCGTACGCGCGGCTCGAACTTCCTCGACACAAGGGCCTCATCGAACGCCTCATACGTGACCTGCCCGAGTTGTGGCAGCGCACCGGCACACGAGAGTGCCGCGGACTGTGGCATGGGTACCGACTGCGGCTGGAAATGTCCGACTATTACCAGCGGTTGGATTTCTACCTGCGCCGCTACCACGACGGGCCGCTGCAGATGCTGCTCTGGCGCGTGCTGCGGCCCGGTGATACGTTTGTCGATGGTGGGGCCAACACCGGGCTGGTGTCGATGTTCGCGGCCTGGCGCGTGGGACCGCGTGGGAGGGTGCTGGCATTCGAGCCCAACCAGACGCCGCGGGCGCAACTCGAGTGGCACGTGCGCAAGAACGGGTTGGGGCAGGTGCGCGTCCTGCCGGTGGGGCTGTCCGACCAGGAGTGTGTGCTCGAGTTTCGAGAGCCGGATCCCTGGAATCTCGGCGCCGGAACGTTTGCATCGATACCCCGCAGGTACGAGAAATTCGCCATCCGGAGCTGCATGGCTCGGGTCGTGCGCGGCGACGACACGCCGGAGCTCGCCCAGTCGCCCGGACTGGCGGTTGTGAAGCTGGATGTCGAGGGTTTCGAGATCAGGGCGT
>JADFOF010000132.1 GCA_022563015.1 Planctomycetota bacterium | reverse complement strand
CCCGCCGGTACACCGCCACGACGGTCGCAACGAAGCGGATCCGACGCTTGGTCAGTTGGGCTCGACGCGCGTCGGTGGCCTCGATCGGATACTCCCCGGCACCCGGCGGCTTGACACCCTCGAACAGCACCACGTCGAGCGCGTCCAGATACGCCTGCAGCTGCTCGTAAAACCCGGCGTCGGCGATGTGCACCGCGCCGGCGAGGCTCACGGCCGGCCCGGGGCCGTGACGCATCGCGTACTCCCGAATCGCGATCTCCAGCCGCAGCGTCCCCGCCTGTTCGTCCTCGACGACGCGGATGAAGGCCCCCGGCTCGACCGCATCCTCGATCTGGGCCGAGGCGGTCCCAGCGAATATCGCACACGCGACCATCACCACACTGAATCGTTCCCTCGTTCTTCGCATCTCACACCTCGACAGTAAACCGCAGGGACATCGTATCGTGCCCGATTCTCTTTCGGCTCGAACCCCGATTCGTTGCACACCAGCCGGGGATCCGCGACATTCGGGCGATGAAACTGGGTACGGCGTGTGGCGCCCGGGCTCCTGCTCGCCGCCGCTATGTGTGAGGGCGGGTGCATGTTCATGCCCGGCTCGACCGACGGTCGCCCCACCCCGCGGTTGATCCGCCCTCGGGCGTCAATCCGTAAGCAAGCGCCGTTGTAGCTTCTCGATCCGGGCCGGTTGAGCGCGGCCCTGGGACGTGCTGCGGTAGGCAGTGATCGCCTCGTGCAGCGCACGCTCGCACACGAGCAGCGCCACCGGGGCACACCCATACGCCGAGGCGACGCGACGCACCGTTTCACGCGCCTCGATACCGATTTTCAGACGCCGGGCCAGAAGTCGAAACGCCCGCTCGCGGCTCTCGGCCCGTGCACCCCTGACCCACGCGAAGAACAGAACCACGCCAACGATGACGAACAGCGCGCCGACCACCGCTGCCACAACAACCCACGGCGGCTGAATAGACGTGTCGAAGACGGGATCCCTCAGCACGAGCTCGACGACTCCCGGCTTGCCGGACTGCCCCGGAGACGGGCCGACCAGCACCGCATGACACACGAATCCGACCCACGCACACTTCACCGCGCCACCTCCAGGCCAACATCGGCGGCCCGTTCGGTCCAACCCGCCTGCGCGCGGCGGATCAGTGCCTGCGCGCACACGCTCGCCCGCGCACGGATGTCGGGATCCTGATCCTCGCCGGCCAGCTCCGACACGCAGGCAGCGAGTGTCGCCGAGTCGCTCGTGATCCCACTCGCCCCGCCGCTGGTCAGCAGACGATCCGTCAGCCACAGACCGGCGATCCGGTGCATACGCCGATCGTCCGACAGCATCGACACAAGCCCCTGGACGGCGTGCGGCTCGTACACCCGGCCCGAACCTCCCACCGGATTCCCTCGCAGCAACGAGCCGATGGCGTTCGCACGCACGCGATGATTCGCGTCCGACTTCAACTCAATCATCTGCGCATACATCGGGGGATCGGCCACGGCCAGATCGGTTCGCCGCAACGACCAGCGGGCGACCGCTTCGATCGCATTCGCCCGCACACGGTGTCCCGCGTGCTCGAGCGCGGAACGTACCGCGCGCCGAGCCGTGGGCGTCCCGACCTCGCCCAGCGCCGAGACCGCGGTCGCCGCGACGCGCAGCTCCTCCTCGCCCCACACACCTGGGCCCCGCACACACAACTGAAGCTCCGCTTCGAGCGTTTCGGCAAGCCCGAGTCGCCGGCACAGCATGATGGCGCCCACCCGCCGCACCGCATTTCCGGAGGTGATTCGGCCGCGCAGTTCCGCCAGCAGCGCTTCGCGATCGTCGCGCAGCCGCCGGTGGGCGCACACGTGCGAGGCGGACGATTCTCCCCAGGGATCCAGACGCGCGCACTCCTGCTCGGCGATCGCTCGGACGGTTGCGGCCGGGTGGTCGCGAAGTCGCTCCGCGACGCGGGCATCGATCCCGGGATCGCGGTCCGAAATGGCGGCGCCGACGTTTGACGCTCTGAACACCGCGGTTCTCGCGACGCGTGCGTCCCGGTCGAAGCAGTAATCAGCGAGCGCCCGCAGACTTGCGGCTCGGGCCGCCGCGTGGCGAACCGCGGCGTCGCCATCTGTGAGCAGGGGATCCAGCGCCCGCTGCCGCGATGCCGCATCCATGTTCAGCGAGCACGCCCACCGCGGAAGGTTTCGCCGTGCTGCAACGCTCAGCGCGCGCACGGTCGCCGCGCCGGGTATCGGCCCCGCCGCGGGCCAGCGCACCAGCGTGAGACCCGCCGCCGCGCCCGAGTCATCCGCGTTGCCCGCGACGACCTTCGGGCGAACCTTGATCATCCGAAGCCGACGACGACGGACCGGATGGGCCGCCAGGTGGCCGTGTCTGAGCACGATCTCGTGATCCTCGGTGGTTTCGGCTCGCGCAAGGCGGTCCAGCGCCGCGGCGGCGATCGGGTCGCGCGTCAACCAGTGCCACGCCCGAGATCGAACCAGCGGCTCACGCGCACGGCGAAGCACCGAGCGCAGCACGATGTGCCCGGGATCGTCGCGTCGATTCAGCCACGCCACAAGCGGACGGTCATCGTCGCCGGCGACGTCGTGCCTCGGCTCTCCCAGCGCCACCAGTGCCGCCAGAACCACGCGTCGTCGCCGGTGAGAGTTGACGCCCTTGATAGCGCGCAGCAGGTGATTCTCAAAGGCCAGGCGGGCTGCGGCCGTCACGACTTCTTCCGTCTCCGACACGTCCCGCTCGCCCGCTTTTTCCTGGACGCCGATGACGCGGACACCGCCCACGCGCCCGGCCGCCCGCACCAGCCCCGCCTCGGCCGATTTCGACACGCGGGAATCCTCATCGAAGAGCAGCGTGACGAGAGGCCCGACCAATTCCGGGCGTCCGAGATCCCCCACCAGCATTGCCGCACAGAGTCGCTCGTCCCCCGACGTGGAGCCGACGAGCAATTCGACGGCGTCGTCCCACCGTCCCCGCCCGATGGCGAGCGCGGTCTCACGGCACTCGACTGACAGGACCGCCCAGCGCCGCGCCAGTTCCCGTCGTGCTGGCCGCGCCAAGCGCTCGCTCCGCCGCCGCGACATCCAGCGAACCGGCGCGATCAGCAGCCCGATTGGTCCACGGAGGACACGCGGCGGATCATCCGCGCCGATCGCCAGTTCGATCAGCTCCACCGCCAGCGCCTCCAACTCGTCCGGTCGGGCGACCGCGAGCGATTCGGAGAGTGCCGACACCCGGGCGGACCTCGGGAGTCGGCGAAGAAGTTGGATCCGTTCGGTGAGCGACATCAGCAAGTGTTCACTAACAAATCCGTGGCGGGCCCACTGACCAGTGAATAATCAGGTTTCTGTGTACCACAATATCTGGGTGCCATTGAGGACAATGCCCCGACATCTTGTGAGTTTCCAGTGTCCGCGCCCAGAATTCACTCGGTCGGGAAAAATCAGGGTCTGAAGATTCGACATCGTCCGTATAGTATCGGTCGGCTGCCTCCCTCCTCGTTCCAAATCGGGTGAGCCACTGATGCGGCTCGCCTCCAGGCACCGAAAGGAATCGAAATGAGCCTCGCGACCCGGACGAACAGCCTCCAGTCGTATCAGGTCGTTTTGTATGACCAGGCCTTGCACCCCGAGCTCTTCCCGCTACGGGATCGCCGCGTGGTCCACCACGACTCGTACGAGTTCGAGACGTGGATCATGCCCGGGGCCCATCTGCTGCGTTTCGAGTTCGGCACCATGTGCGCGTGCGAGCTGGTGACCGACCAGGAGGACAGCCTGCCGACCACGGGCGTTCTCAGCGCGTTCTTGTGCGCCGGCGAGCACGACTTCGAGCATGTCTTTGAGAGGGACAAGGTCAGGTACATGACCTCGGTCCAGACGGAAACGCTCTCGGAGAACCTGTATCTCGCCACGCTGGACGAGATGCGGACCCACGCCAAAGAGACCGCGGCGATGTGCCATGAGTGGGACGAGAACACCGGTCCGTGCCTGTCGCTCATCGACGTCCAGCGCTACAACGACCAGATCCACGCCCAGGGCTACCACCTCATCTCGCGCGGCGGGCTGGTGCTGCGCACCCAGTCTCTGTTCGAGCACGCCCCGACGTGATGCTCGGCTCATGATGCGGTCGGGTCGGGCCGATGCATGGTCGGCCCTCGCCGAGCGCGCGGGCCTGGGATCACTCGATGTCGATGCGACCGACGCAACCCTTTGGATCCGTGCGAGCCCGAATCAGGCGGCCCCTAGAGGGGGCGCAGCGGTTGCCGATCGGCCGGGCCTGAACGACCGCGATCGGCCCACGATCACTCAACTTTGGGCAGATCATCCTCCCGGCTCGGGGATCCCGATAGCATTGCAGCCCGCGAACCATCGGCCCCGGCCGAGCGATATCCGCGAAGGACCCAGCCTCACGCAGACGCCGAACGAATCGACCATGAACGGACCACCCAGCCCGACAAAGACCCCCGCCAAGAAGCCGGACAAGAACCGGTACCGCGACACGCTCAACCTGCCCAAGACGCGCTTCGCGATGAAGGCGAACCTGGTGCAGAACGAGCCGGCCAGCCTCAAGCGCTGGACCGCCGCCGGGCTCTATCGCCGAATCCGGGACAAGCGGGCCGGAGCGCCGCGGTTCGTGTTTCACGATGGGCCGCCGTACGCCAACGGCTCGATCCACATGGGACACCTGATGAACAAGTGTCTCAAGGATTTCGTGGTTCGCAGCCGGACCATGATGGGCATGGACTGCCCGTTCGTGCCGGGGTGGGATTGTCACGGGCTGCCGATCGAGCACAAGGTGATGTTGGAGTTGGTCGAGTCCGGCAAGATCGAGAAGCTCAGGGCGCTCGATGACGACACCCGCCGGATGGCGGTGCGTCGGGAGTGCCGGAAGTACGCCGCGAAGTACCACAAGCTGCACACACAGCAGATGACTCGTCTCCTGACACTGGCCGACTACGAGCATCCATACCTCACGATGCAGCCTGCGTACGAGGCGGCGACGCTGAACGTGCTCGCCGACATGCTCGATCAGGGATTGGTCTACCGGGCGCTCAAGCCGGTGCACTGGTCGATCGCCAACGAGACCGCGCTGGCCGAGGCGGAGCTCGAGTATTACGACCGTGAGGACACGTCGATCTACGTGAGATTCGAGGCGGCGGACCCCGACGCCGTGTACGCCGCGTTTGGCGTGCCCAGGGATCAGCAGCCGCATGAGACACCCGGTTTCATGATCTGGACCACCACGCCGTGGACGTTGCCGGCGAACCTCGCAATCGCGGTGCATCCGCAGACCCGGTACGCGCTGGTGCGGGTGAATGGGATCGTGACCGTGCTCGCAGAGGGTCTGGTCGAACGCGTCGCGGGACTGGTCAAGGCCGATGAGGCTCAGGTCATCGCGACGACCGTGGGCGAGACCCTGCTCGGGCTGGGATACACGCATCCGCTGGTGGATCATTCGCGCGGCGAGGGGACAGCGTCGCGCGCGTTCCGCGACCAGAATCCGGGCGCACCGGGCAACCCGGTATTCGTCGTGGTCAAGGCGGGCTATGTCACGCTTGAAGACGGCACGGGGCTCGTCCACACCGCGCCGGGACACGGCACCGACGATTATCTTACCGGGCTCCAGTATCAGCTCCCGATTTACTGCCCGGTGCGTGGGGACGGAACGTACGATGAATCCGTGCCGGAGTGGCTCGTCGGATTGAGCGTGTGGGACGCCAACCAGAGGATCACGGAGCGACTGCGCAAGAGCGGACACCTGTTCCACGACCACGCGTTCACGCACTCATACCCGCACGATTGGCGGAGCAAGACGCCGGTCATCTTCCGCGCCACCGAGCAGTGGTTCATCGGCGTGGACAGGCCGACGAAGCACGATTCCAAGTCTTTGCGGCAGCTCGCGCTTGACGCAGTCTCGAACGGGCATGACGGCCCGGTCGGATTCGTCCCCGAGTGGGGGCGCAATCGCATGACGGGCATGCTCGAATCGCGCCCGGACTGGTGCATCAGCCGGCAGCGGGCGTGGGGCCTGCCGATCCCGGCGTTCGATTCGCCGCGCGTCGGCATGGTGATGACGGCCGCGATGGTCCGGGCCGTGGCAAAGGTCGTGCGAGAGCACGGCTCGGACGCGTGGTGGAAGCTGAGCCCGACCGAACTCCTCGAACACTACGACTTCAGTAGCGATCGCGATCACAAAGAGTACGGGCTCGGCCAGGGCATCCAGGGGACACATACCGACGATCAGGGCTGGGTTTCTGACGAGATTTCGAGCCTGCGAAAGGGCCGGGACATCATTGACGTCTGGTTCGAGTCCGGCTCGTCGTGGAGCGCGGTGATGCGCGAGCGCGATCTCGGCTTCCCGGTTGACCTCTACCTCGAGGGCTCGGACCAGCACCGCGGCTGGTTTCAGCTCTCGCTTCTCACAGCCCTGGGCGTGACCGGTCACTCACCTTTCAAGAGAGTCCTCACGCACGGGTTCGCGCTCGACAGGGACGGACGCAAGCTCAGCAAGAGCGAGGGCGACACGATCGACGACCTGTTTGGCGACTACGGCGTGGACGTGCTGCGCTGGTGGGTGTGCTCGCTGCGCTGCGAGAACGATGTCAAGAGCGGGCGTGAGCTCTTCGATCTCGCGGGCGAGAGCTACCGCAAAGTCCGCAACACGCTGCGATTCATGCTCGGCAACCTCGGCGACTTCGAGCCGGATATCCAGGGCCAGGACGGGCGCTCTGCGAATCTCGACTCCATCCCCCCCACCTCCATAGATGGTTGGGCGCTGGGCGCGTTCGACGCGCTGGCCGACCGTGTCGTGAGGGCGTATGAATCCTACGACTTTCGGCTTGTGCACACGCTGCTGTACCAATTCTGCAATGAGACGCTCAGCGCGACGTACCTTGCGGCGGTGAAGGATCGCCTCTACTGCGACAAGCCGGGCTCGCCGCGCCGCCGCCGCACCCAGGCCGTGCTGTGGGAGCTGACCAACGGGCTGTGCCGATTGCTCGCTCCGGTGATGTGTCACACCGCCGACGAGGCGTTCCGAGCCCTCTGGCGCGCGGAGCAGGACGACTCGGACGTGTGCGTTCACGTGACGGAGTTCATCAACGGCCTCGACGCGCCGGTGGACGAGGCATGGCAGGAAGTCTTCAAGGCCCGCGACGCTGCACTCCTGGCGCTCGAGCGGGCCAAGAGCGAGCTCGGAGTGGAGAATCCGCTGGACGCGGGCGTCACCCTGCCGGACCCCGACGGCGGGCTCGGCAGGTTCGACACCAC
>JADFOF010000131.1 GCA_022563015.1 Planctomycetota bacterium | reverse complement strand
GGTGCCGGGTCGGCGGACCGTGCCCTTCGACTCGCTGGCGGAGTTGCGGGCTGATGTCGAGCGGCTGCGCGAGGCGGCGGCGGGTGGGTCGGTCGAGGCGCTGGGCAACTGGTCGCCCGGGCAGGCGATGCAGCATCTGGCCCGATTCATGACGTGCTCCATCGAGGGGTTCGACAAGGCGCCGTTCTTCCTTCGGCCCATGGGCATGGTGCTTCAGTTGTTTCAGGGCAAGAAGATCCTGAATCGGCCGCCGCCGCCCGGCTTTCGGATCCCGCACACGCTGTCGTTCTTTCCGGACGCCGAGGTCGAGGACGCGGTCGGGGCGACGGAGTTGCTGGCGGTCATCGATCGGCTTTCGCAGGGCACGAAGTGCGTGCAGCCGAGCCCGCTTCTCGGCAGACTCTCGCACGAGCAGTGGGTCCGGTTGCACCTTCGCCACGCGGAACTTCATCTGAGTTTCTTCAAGGTCTGACTATGACGGCTGTTTTTCTCAACGGGCGGTTTGTCGAGCAGGGCGATATGCAGGTCTCCGCGTTTGATGCGGGGTTTCAGCACGGGGTTGGGCTGTTCGAGACCATGTCGGCACGGCTGGCGCCGGTGACGAGCGGCGGTTCGCCACGGCCGAGCGTGTTTCGGCTCATGCAGCACATCGATCGGCTGATCGCGTCCGCGTCGGCGCTCGGGTTGAGCCAGTCGCTTCAGCGCGAGCCGCTGGCCAGCGCGGTGGAGCAGACGGTCGAGCGCGCGGGGATTGCGCACGCGCGGGTTCGGCTGACGATCACGGGCGGGGATCTGAACCTGCTGGGGGGAAGCGACGGAGCGACGAAGCGACGGAGCGACGAAGGGGGCAGCCATGACCCGACGATCATGATCGTGGCACAGGCGGCGACGCGCTATCCCGACGAGTTGTTCGAGCGCGGCGGGCGGATCGCCATTGCCGACACCAAGGCCAACCCGCTCAATGCTTTCGAGGGGCACAAGACGCTCGACTACTGGTGGCGTCTGCGCGAGCTTCAGGCGGCGGCGAGCAAGGGGCTCGACGAGGCGCTCGTGTTTCAGATCTCGAATCATCTCGCCGGTGGGTGCGTGAGCAACGCGTTCATTGTGAAAGACAGCGTGCTCGTCACGCCGATCGCGCGCGGCGAAGAAAAGTCGGCACCCGGCAAGGTGTCGCTGTCCAGCCCAGTTCTGCCGGGCATCACACGGCGATTCGTGCTGGACTACGCACAGGAAAAGGGCATCGAGGTGCAGCCGCGGATGATCTCGGTCGGTGACGTGCTGGACGCGGACGAGGTTTTCCTGACGAACTCGAGCTTTGGCGTGCTGCCGGTGACGATGGTCGAGGCCAAGCGGATCGGTTCGGGCCAGGTGGGACCGATCACGGCGTCGCTTCGTGATGCGTGGCTCCGCGCGAGCGGTGCGGGCGGATGATTATGAACGAGGCACAACCGGAAGGGAGTGCTCCGGGGTATGCGCCCATCGTGACATGGATCGTCGAATACCGCTCCCTGCCGGGCCTTTTGCATCACGCGGCTTGGAGTCGTGTTCTTCGGAGTCTGTGGAGGGCGTCGATGAGGAGCTTGGCGGTGACCCAGCGTTTCACGCGTGGGAGACCTCGGACGGCGTTGGGCAGCGGCGCCAGCCCGCCGATGACGTTGCCCATGGTGCCGAAGTGTCCCTCGATTCGTCGGCGTGGTTCGAGGATCTTTGGATCGCGCTGCTGTATGTCGAGCGCGACGAGGCGGTGCGGGCTGTGGCGGTGGTGGCCCAGCCCCTTGGCCTTCTTGTACCGACGCGCCGCGATGAGTTGCATGCCGCGCTGGCCGGCCATGTCGTACAGGACGTTGGCGTCATAGTTCGCATCGGCCAGCAGCGTCGTGCCCGGACGATCGCCCAGACGCTCAATCAGCGTGCGCGCCATCGCCTGTTCGCTGACACGCAGCGGCGCGACCTCAAAGACCCACATATTCCCGGCCAGATCGGTGATGGCGTGCAGCTTGTACCCCTTGCCCATCACGCCGCAGGCACGCCCGAATCCCACATCGCGATCGGCCGAGTTCCCGCTGACGGTCATCGGCTTGCCGTCAATGATGAGCGTGCACGAGCCGTCCTCACAACGGACACGCACAGCCGCGAACAGCGACACGACCAACAAGGCGAACGAGACCGTGCGAAGCCTTCGGCTCATCGTCGCGCCCGAGGGAAGGGGCCGGGTGCGGTCGTGCCATGGCCAGTTGCGGCGTGTGCACGCCCAGTCGATCGGTCGGTCGTGGAGCACAGCCCAGAGCCAGACGAGTATGATGTCGCGGTCGGTGTATCGCGCCTTGGGCGGGCGATACCGGGCCCGCGGCAGCGCGTCGAGCACCTCGATCAAAATCACAAAGAGTTCGCGTTCCATGATGGCCTCCTTTGCAACGGAGCCATCATGGACGCAACCCCTTGCTGGCGCAAGTGCTTACCGCCATGGCGCAAAAGGCCCTGCCGGTCGCGGCTCGTTGTATTCTGGACGACAATCGGCAGGATTTGCGCGATCCATCCGGGCGTGAAGCCGGGGATCGGCTGGCGGGCCCGCACCCGCATGACCGAGATACGCCCAGCCGTGCACGACCCGCCCGCCCAGACCGTCGCGCCCACGCGCTGGTTGCCCCTGAGCCTGCTCAGGCTGGCCCGGCCCAGCCAGTGGGCCAAGAGCGTGTTCGTGCTCGCGGGCCCGGTCTATTTCCTGGCCGACGCCGGGCTCGAAGCGGGTGGGCGGGTGATCGTGCCGGCGTTGATCGCGGCGGGTGCGTTCGCGCTGGCCTCGAGCGCCTGCTACGTCATCAACGACCTGCTGGACGTGGAGCACGACCGGATGCACCCGCGCAAGCGCACCAGGCCCATCGCCCGGGGCGAGGTCTCGAGGGCCCAGGCGCTCTGGTTCGCCGCTGCCCTGCTGACCGCCGCGACCGGGCTGGTGCTGCTCATCCCGGATCCCGAGCGGATGTGGCTGGCGCTGAGCGTCTCGGTCTACGTCGCCAACGTGATGGTCTACTCGTTCGTCCTCAAGCGTGTGGTGATCGCCGACGTGATCGGGCTGTCGGTCGGGTTCGTGCTGCGGGTGCTGGGCGGGTGTGCCGCGGTGGGGGTCGAGCCGAGCTCCTGGCTGCTCAACTGCACGTTCTTCCTCGCGATGTTCCTGGCGTTCGGCAAACGTTTGGGAGAACGCCGAACCATGGGCGAGAACGCTGCCGACGCCCGGGATGTGCAGTCGATGTATACCGACGAATTGCTGCGCATGGCGGTGGTGGTGAACGCGGTGGCAGCCCTGCTGACCTACTCGGCGTACGTCCAGGACCGGGCGGCGGGGTTCACACTCGGCTTCAACCTGCTGTGGCTGACCGTGCTGCCCGCAACCTACTGCCTGCTCCGCTGTATCGTCCTGCTGGAGAAGGGTGTGTACGACGACCCGACGGAGCTGGCAGCACGGGATCGCCCGTTCCAGGTTGGCCTTGCTTTGTTCGTAGCCTTGACGGTGGTGCTGGTCGTACAACCGGGGTTCGAGCTGGGTGCTGGCGGCGCAGCACCGCTATGATTGGGAGCCGGAGGGTTCGAACCTAGCAATGTACGGGGCGCACGGTTTGCCGCCCCGCCGAAGTCAAGACCCCGTCGCACGGACCGCGATTGGGGTCGGGGCGGTCGTCTGCCGATAGCACGAACGCCACTCGGGATCGATTCAGAAGAAGTAAGGAGACACCATGCGCAGACTCATGAGACGGACCACAGCGACCCTGGCGATGGCCCTGGTGGTCGCGGCGCTCGCGCCGGCGGCGGTCGCTCAGAACGACAAGAACGACAAGAACGAGAAGAACGACAAGAAAGAGAAGAAGCCGGACTTCCCCGAGTTCAAGACGGTCTCGGAGGGATTCGAGAAGGTCATCTCGACCACGGACGGCAAGAGCTTCTACACGATCTGGAAGCGCGACAAGGACGCCCAGCTGCTGGCCGAGCTGCCCCAGGGTTACGACGGGCTGAAGCACTTCATCGCCACCACGATCGCGGCCGGCGACATCTTTGCCGGGCTGCAGATCGGCGATCGCTACGTCTACTGGAAGCGCTACGACAAGCGCGTGGCGCTCATCGAGCCCGAGATGTCGATCCGGGCCACGGGCGACCCCGAGTCGATCAGCTCCGTCAAGCGCATCTGGACCGACAAGGTTTTGCTGGACGTGCCGATCGTGTGCATAGGCCCCGGCGGTCAGCCCGTCATCGACATGGACGCATTCCTCACGGGATCGGTATCGAAGTTCTTCCGGGGCGCAGGCTCCGGCGCCAACGCCAGCCTCGCCAGGATCACCAAGGCCAAAGCCTTCCCCGAGAACGTCGAGATCGCGATCGAGATGCCGGTCTCGGACGGCAGGCTCCGCACATTCCACTACTCGATCATCAAGGTGAAGAGCACGCCCGGGTTCAAGCCCCGCCACGCCGACCAGCGCGTCGGCTACTTCCACGTCGGGCACAGCGACCTGGGCAAGTATCACCGCGAGGACGTTGACCAGTACTACATCGCGCGCTGGCCTCTGCAGAAGCGTGACTCGAAGCTCAAGATGAGCCCTCCCAAAGAGCCCATCATCTACTACATCGAGAACACGGTCCCGGTGCGGTACCGCCGCTACGTCAAGCAGGGCATCGAGTACTGGAACCGCGCGTTCGAGAACGTCGGGATCCTCGACGCCATCGAGGTCCGCTACCAGGACAAGGAAACCGGGGCCCACATGGATAAGGACCCCGAGGACGTCCGGTACAACTTCATCCGGTGGCTGAACAACAACATCGGGACGGCGATCGGCCCCAGCCGGGCCCATCCCGAGACCGGCGAGATCTTCGACGCCGACGTCGTCCTCACCGACGGGTGGATCCGCGCGTTCTGGTACCAGTACAACGACCTGCTGCCCGAGACGGCGATGGAGGGCATGAGCCGCGAGACGATCAGCTGGCTGGACACACACCCGATGTGGGATCCGCGCATCCGTCTCGCCCCGCCCGAGCAGCGCGCGCAGCTGCTGGCCGATCGCGCCCGGCGGCTGGCTTCAGGTCAGACGCTCGAGACCGACACGGCGCTCCTGGGCAATCCCGAGGCGCAGCGACTGGCCGAACTCGTCGGCCGAGACAACGCCCTGTGCATGGCTGCACGCGGCAAGGCGATGGACATGGCCATGATGGGCATGCACCTCGAAATCCTCGGCCTGCTCCAGGACAGTGAGGGCGATGACGACGAGGGTGATGACGAGGAAGACGAGACCGAGGGCGATCTGCTCGACGGCATCCCGGACTGGTTCGTCGGCCCGATGCTCGCCGACCTGGTCGCGCACGAGGTCGGGCACACCCTCGGGCTGCGTCACAACTTCAAGGCCTCCAGCGCCTACACGCTCGAAGAGATCAACTCCGAGGAGTTCAAGGGCGTCAAGCCCTACGCCTCCTCCGTCATGGACTACAACCCCGTCAACATCAACATGGACGACGGCAAGGTCCAGGGCGACTACACCATGATCGACATCGGCCCGTACGACATGTGGGCGATCGAGTACGGCTACACGTTCGACGACCCCGAGAAGGTTCTGGAAAGGGCCGCTGAACCGGAGCTGCTCTACGGCACGGACGGCGACACCGGCGGATCCGACCCCAGGGCCCGCCGCTACGACTTCTCCAAAAACCCCCTCGACTACGCCCGAAACCAGATCAGCCTCTCGGACTACTACCTCGAGCATCTGATGGACAAGTTCGTCAAGGACGGCGACGGGTGGGACAAGGTCGGGCGCGGATACCGCATCGCGCTTCGGGCCAAGATCAACGCCAACGGCATCGTCGCCGGCTGGCTGGGCGGCACCTACACCAACCGCCTCAAGAAGGGCGACAGCGACGAGATCGTCCCGATTACGCCCGTCTCGGCCGAGATCCAGCGCGCGGCGCTGGAACTCATCATCGAGAACACCTTCAACGACGAGACGTTCGGGCTCACGCCAGAATTGCTCCGGCACATGACCGCCTCGCGCGAGGATCCATTCGCGCGCGGTGAAGAGGCGTACAGCGTGCACGACCGGATCCTGGGCGTGCAGGCGTCGGCCCTGACGCAACTGCTCAACCCAACCACGCTCCGCCGCGTCTACGACAACGAGTTCCGCGTCCCCGCCAACGAGGACGCCTTCACGTTGCCGGAGCTGATGACCGGCGTCACCGATTCGATCTGGACCGAGATCGACACGCGCCCGACCGAGCACTTCACCGCGCGCGAGCCGATGATCTCATCCATCCGACGCGATCTTCAGGGCGAGCACATGGAGCGGCTGATCGATCTGTCGCTCGAATCCGGCTTCGGAGCCGCGAACAAGGCCATCACCGACCTCGCCCGCATGGAGCTGCGCAAGATCAACGACAAGATCCAGCAGACGCTCAAGAACTCGGATTCCAGGCTCGACCCCTACACCGTGGCCCACCTCACCGAGGCTGAACACCGGATCACCAAGGCCCTCGACGCTGCGTACGTCTACAACACCGACGCGAGGGGCGGCATGGGCCTCTTCCGGTTCTTCGGGTTTCAGCCCACGCCGGGCGACGACAAGTAGATCGATCCCGAGGCGAAAGCCTCATGAGTCACGCGGGCCGATCCACGCCGGATCGGCCCGCTTTTTTTTCGCGAGGACATGCCCGCGCCCCACGAGCCGCGACCTGCGCGCTACGAGCCGCGACCGGAAGGGAGCGAGGTTGGGCGCCCCATGTCGCGATGGTCACGCCCGGAGCACTCCCTTCCGGTCGTGCCTCGTTGGGATTCGGAGCGCGCCCTTCGGGTCGTGCCTCGTCCGGGCAAGTCCATCGCACGCCCCAATCCCTATTCCGCCTCGATCCCCAGCACGTCGATCGCCTCGATCAGCGCCCCGTGCACGCGCGGCGGGGCGCACACGATCCCCACGTTCTTCTGAAGCCCGCGCCCGTGCGAGAAATCCAGCGCCCGGCCGTGGATGTCCGTCACGAAGCACCCGCCCTCGGTCGCGATCAACGACCCGGCTGCATGATCCCAGATCCGCTCGACATACCCCTTCTTCGCCGGCAGGCGAAGGTACGCGTCCGCCTGGCCGCGCCCCACCACCGCGTACTTGCACTGGCTGTCCAGCCGCGCCGGCTCGCCGGTCGGGATCCCCCCCGCCGCCACCCGCTCGAGCACCCGCTCGGTGTCGCGCTCGCTCGAGTGCGCCCTCTCGACGCTCATGCACACGCTGATCGCCTCGCCCGAAGCGTGGTCCAGCCGCCGCACCCCCACCGCGACCGTCCACACGCCTTCGGCCGGC
>JADFOF010000130.1 GCA_022563015.1 Planctomycetota bacterium | reverse complement strand
AGGTACGTGCCCTCGTACTCGTACGGGTTCTGGGTGGCGATCACCATGAACGGCTGCTCGAGCGTGAACGAACTGCCGTCGATCGACACCGTCGCCTCGTTCATCGCCTCCAGCAGAGCTGTTTGCGTCCGCGGCGTGGTCCGGTTGATCTCATCGGCCAGGATGATGTTCGAGAAGATCGGCCCCTTCTTGAACACGAATTCGCCCGTCTGGCTGTTGTACACGCTTACCCCGAGCACGTCGCTGGGCAGCATGTCCGGCGTGAGCTGGATGCGAGTGAACCGGCAGTTGATGCTCTTGGCCATCGCCGTCGCCAGCACCGTCTTGCCCACCCCGGGCACGTCCTCGATCAGCACGTGCCCGCGGGCCAGCAGGCAGCGGATCACGCGCTCCACCGCCGCCGGGTTGCCGTAGAAAACACTCGTGATGTTCTTGCGCAATCGCGCGATCGCGTCCATCAGGTCGGGTTTCAGCGCGTTGGTGCTGACGGTGCTCAAGGGGCGCTCCCGGTGCCAGGCGTGGCCGGAGTATAGCGACCGGACGCCGATTCCCCCCGCGGCCACACATTTCTGATACGCTGTACCGCGACTGATGGATGCCGAGCACAGATCACCGGCTGCGGGCGAGATCGGTCTCTCGCTGGGCGCGCGACTCAAGGGGCTGCTCTCCTGCGTGCGCTGCCATTACGACCTGCGCGGGCTCAGCGTTCGCGGCGTCTGCCCGGAGTGCGGCACACCGATACGGGCGACGCTGCTGGCCGTCGTCGATCCCCACGCACAAGAGCTGCGCCCGCTCTACCGCCCGCGGCTGACCTCGGCGGGAATAGTGCTCTGGGCAGTCGGGGCGCTCATTGCCGTCGGCGTGATCTGGTGGGTCCGCACGGTGATGCTCCTGGCCGGGAACGCACGCGCCCCGGACCCGGCATGGATCCAACACACGGGGCTCATCGCCTTGGGAGGGATGGTGCTTTCCGGCCTCGGCGCCGCTGCGCTTGTAAGGCCGCATGACCGTGTGCCCGCCCGCTGGCAATGGGCTGCGCTCCTCGGCGTGTTCCTCTACATCCCGCTCATCGCCGTGCACTGGCACCTGCTCGTCCACCTCGATTCCAGGATTCCCTCGCCGTACCCGCCGGGTCGGATCGGGTCGCTGCTGCTGGAACGCACGCTGGCGCGGCTGCTCGCCTCGGCGCTGCTGGCAGCGATCATCGTGCTGCTGCGCCCCACGGCGAGGATGCTTGCGGCGCGTTCGCTCGTGATGCGGCTGGGACGGGCCGATCGGCAGACGATGTTCGCCCTGGTCTCGACGATCGGCCTCTGGTCTCTGGGCGACCTGCTGATTCTTCTCGCGCAGTTCAGGCCCGGCTCGGCCGAGTCGGTCCTTCTGACCTTCGGCATGATGTTCATCGCGGCGGGTTCCGTGCTGTTTACGCTCGGGCTTGTGTGGCTTCTCGTGGACGTTGTGCGGCTGTGCCCGATACTCATCGAGCCCGCCCCGGCCGTCTCGGACGTCATGGAGTTCGACGACGGCGAGGGATCCGCATGATCACCCAACCCGAGCGCGAGCGATTCGACGCCATTGTTGAGAGCGTCATCGCAGACCTCCCGAGCCGATACACCGAGCAACTCGAGGGCTTGCCCCTGGTCGTGCTCGACCGCCCGACCGGGCAGACGCTGGAGGAGCTTGGCATCGATCCCGCCGACGAACCGGCCGTCCTCGAAATGTGCGGGCTGCACACCGGCATCGCCATCACCGAACGCTCCGTCGAGGATTCCGCCCAGCTCCCGCCCGAGATCCAGCTCTACCGCGAGGGCATCCTCGAACTGAGCGGCGGATTCGACCGGAAGTCGGGCGACGCCGACCTCCGCCATCAGGTGCGCATCACGATCCTGCACGAGATAGGCCACCAGTTCGGGCTTGACGAGGACGACCTGTTCGAGCTGGGGTACGACTGAGCGCCGCGCCCCGCCTCTGCGGCTGCGTCAGATCTGCGTGATCTCCTTCGCCTTCTGCTCGGATGTCCCCGCGACCTGCGATTCATATTTCTTGAGCAACTCCTGGATCTCTTCCTTGAGTGTGGCAACCTCGTCCTCGGGGTAGTGCTTCCCCTCCTGCTTGGCGAGCGCGTCGGCGTGCTTGTTGGCGTCGCGACGCGCGTTGCGCAGCACGACCTTCGCCTGCTCGCCGAGCTTCTTCACGTGCGCAACCAGTTGCTCGCGCTGCTCGCCCGTCAGCGAGGGCACGTTGATCCGGATCTGCTTCCCCTCCACCATCGGGTTGAGGCTGAGCCCCGACGATTCGATCGCCTTCTTGACCTCCGTGATCGACTCGGGGTCGAACGGCTTGATGAGCAGCTGCGTCGGTTCCGGCACCGTGATCGACGCAAGCGTCTTCAGGTCGGTGCTCGAACCGTAGTAATCCACCTTGACGTACTCGACCAGCGCGGTCGCCGCCCGGCCCGTGCGCACCCCTCGCAGCTCGTGCCCGAGATAGTCGACGGCTTTGGACATGGCTTCCTCCGCCTCGAGGAGAATCGTGTCGGGGTCCGTCATAGCCATCAACTCCGTACGAGCCCGGTCATCGAACACACGGCATACGCAGCCGACGCGCGTCGCGTGCAGCTCCACTCACTCCTCGTCGGGCGTCACCAGCGTCCCGATCTGCTCCCCTTGCACCACGCGTCGGATGGCGCCCGCCTGCCTGAAGTCGAACACACGCACCGGGATCTTATGCTCGCGGCACATCGCAAGCGCTGTCTGGTCCATGATCCGCAGGTTGCGTGTTATGGCCTCGGTGAACGACAACTCATCATACCGCGTGGCGTCCGCGTGCGTCTCGGGATCCGCTGAATACACGCCGTCCACCTTCGTCGCCTTGAGCAGCACGTCGCAGTCCAGCTCCGTCGCCCGCAGCGCCGCGCAGGTATCGGTCGAGAAGAACGGGTTGCCCGTCCCGGCGGCCAGGATCACCACGCGCCCCTTGTCCAGATGCCTCAGCGCACGACTTCGGATGAACCGCTCGGCCACCGCGGGAATCTCCAGCGCGGACATGACGCGACAGTCCACGCCCAGGTTCTGCAGCTCCTCCCTGAACGCGAGGGCGTTGATGACCGTGCCCAGCATGCCCATGTAGTCCGCCGTCGCCCGCTGGATGTGTCCGCCCTCGGCGAGCGTCGCGCCGCGGATCATGTTCCCCCCGCCCACGACCACGGCCAGCTGCACCCCGACCCGCGAGGCCTCTCCGACCTCCGAGGCGATATGCAGCAGGGCCTCAGGCTCGATCCCGAGCGCCCCCGCCCGGGCGAATGCCTCTCCGCTCAGCTTGAGCAGGACCCGTCGGGGCGGATCGTTTGAGGCCGAAGTGCCGGCTTTGTCCATGCTGGGCTCACCTTTCCAGGGGTCAGGGTCGAAATGATCCGCGATCGGGCTTCATCAGGTGCAACGCATTCAATCTGTGCTCGGTATTCACGTCAAGCACCCACCCCCGATCGGATTTCTGACAAAACCGGACCCGAGCGGCCCGCGAACCGGGTGTCGACAATCTGGGGCCGCTCTCCTCCTTGCACCGGCTCCGGTCCGTCCAACAATACCGGGCCCGAGCGAGGCCCGGGCATCGGCCCCCCAGCCGACACGCGGCAGGCTCCATCCCGGGCGGGCAACGGTTGCCCGCCGTCCAGCCGATCGCCGATAGGATCCCCATGAACCCCGCCGTTGCACCCGACAATGCCCAATCAGCCGGGATCTCGGCACCGCCGGGTCTGCTCGGGCGGTATCTCAAGCCGGCGGCGCTCACCGCCCTGCTCATCTCCCTGGCGATCCACCTGACGATCCTGACGGTCGCGGCTTTGATCACCTTCTCGCGTCTGAGTGGCGGCACGGGCGATCTGGCAAATCCCGTCGAATTCGCCGTGATGACCGCCGAGGAGTTGGCCCAGCTTCAGGACGCCGCCCTGGCCCTCTCCACACCCTCGGTCGAGGAACTGCCCCTCCCGGACACGCCCGAGATCGACTTCGAGGTCTCGCAGCTCGAGGCGAGCCTGACGGGCGACACTGCCGATCTCGAGGCCCAGCTCGGCGGCGGCGACATCAACGACAGCTCGCTGGGCGTCTCCGGCGCGGGCGGGGGCTCGGCCAACTTCTTCGGGGTGGAGGCCACAGGCTCCCGCTTCGCATTCGTCGTCGATGTCTCCGGCTCCATGGGCGTCAACGGAAAGATCAACCGGCTGCGAACCGAGCTCGTGCGAACGCTCGACGGGATGCTGGAAACCGCCTCCTTTTTCATCTGTCTTTATAACAGCAGCGCGTCGCCCATCGGAGGCAAGGCCGATTGGGTCGCCGCCTCGGATTCAGGCAAGCGGTGGGCGAACCGACATATCGCCAACATCGTCGCCGCCGGCGGCACCGCGCCGTTGCCCGGTTTCGAGCTGGTCTTCTCCCGCAGGCCAAGGCCCGACGCCATCTATTTCATGACCGACGGACAGTTCGATCCCGATGTCGCCATGAGGCTTCGTTTTATGAACGCCGAGTTCCGCATCCCGATCCACTGCATCACATTCGACGATCGCGGGGCCGAGGCCGTCATGCGCCTGATCGCGCGCGACTCGGGCGGAACATACACGCATGTCCCGGGGCCCGGAGGATGACGCTGCTGGCCGTCGCATCGATCGTCCTGGTTCTGGATGGCCAACTCGTGCTTCGGCGAGGCCAGACGCCGCCGCCGGGACGCATCGTCTCGGTGACCACCGAGGGCGTTGCGGTGGAGGATGACGCGGGCGTGCGCACACTCGTCGGCTGGGACCGCGTGCGTTCGATCAACGGCGAGTTCGAGCAGCAGGGGCGCGCGTTCGAGGATATCGCTGATCGGGCCTGGCGAGCACGAGTTCGCATGGAGCGAGGCGACATCGCCGCTGCAGAGCCCTTGCTCGAAGAGCTGGCCCGTGAGTACGTCGGGCGCGAGGGCCCCACGGCCGAGATGGTCTGGGCCGGCCTGCTCAACGCGAGGCTGCAGCGCGGCGCACAAATCGCCGCGGTGCAACCCTGGCTGCAACTGCTCGCCACCGACGCCAACCTCGAAGGGCCGACCGACGATTCGGGCCAACCGATCGTTGACGCGCGCACCGGTCTCGCACCGGCCCTTCCCCCGCTGTGGGTTGATTGGCCCGCGGTGCAGGCGTTCGCCGCCAACGACCTGGACTCCACCGACCCGGCCACCCCGCAGGGTTGGCTCGCACACCTCTACCGTGCCGCCGCACGCATCGAGGCCGGCTGGGACAATGACCAGATCCTTGCGGACCGTCAGCCCGGGTCTTCGCCCGGGGACGCCCGGTTCGCACGAGGCGTCGAGCTTGTCGAACTGATTGTGCTCGCTCGTGTCGGCGACCGTGACGAACGCGCCGCGGCCCGCGACCGATTGAGGCAAAGACTCACGCCGGACGCCCCGCGCTGGGAGCAGGCGTGGGTGCGCTGCGCCATTGGGCGTTCACTGACGCATGAAGCAGACCCCGACCTCAAGCGCCGCGGCGTGGTGCAGCTGCTGTACCTCCCGGCCACGCTCGCCGACGCGCATCCGTACCTCGCAGGGCTAGCGCTCGGTGAAGCGGTCGTGACGATGGATGAGCTCGACGACGCACCCGCCGCCGATCGCCTGCACCTCCAGCTGATCGAACGGTACGCCAATCACCCCGTCATGGACTGGCAACGCATCCGCGACCGGACACCGCCCCGATAAGGTGAACCACACGATGACCACTTCCGTGCAACTCGCTCTCTCATTCGCGGCGGTTCAGCCGGCCGGCGCCGCGGTTGATCCTCCGCCTGAAACCAAGTCGCTGCTGGACCACATACTCTCGGGCGGACCGATCGGATACACGATCATCGGGCTGTCGTTCGTCCTGGTCGGTCTCATCATCTTTCACCTGATCCAGATCCGCGAGTCCAAGCTCGCGCCCGGCGACGTTGTGGGCGAGCTGGACGGCCTGCTCGAGTCCGGCGATGTCAAGGGAGCGCTGGCGTACTGCCGCAACCCCGCGAACGACTGCTTTCTGACGCGCATGTTCGCTTCGGCCCTGGCCCGTTGCTCACGCTCCCCGTTCGGGTTCCTCGAACTTCGAAGCGCTCTCGAAGAGGCCGGTCAGGAGCAGGTCGCAAGGCTCTACCGCGCGGTTGACGCGATCGGATTGATCGCGGCGGTGGCCCCGATGCTGGGCCTGCTCGGAACCGTCGTGGGCATGGTCAGCGCCTTCGAGACGATCAGCACCACCGAGGGCGGGTTCGCCAGGCCCGACGAGCTCGCCGGGAGCATCTCCATCGCCCTCATCACCACCGTGCTCGGGCTCATCGTGGCGATCCCCGCGACCGCCGTCTTCTCGTTCCTGCGAAACCGCATCGATTCGCTCGCCAGTTCCGTCGCTGATCTCACCGAGGACATCTCCGCCCACCTCGAATCCGCTTCGCCGAACAAAGCCCCCTCCAAGCCCGGCGCGCAGACCCGGCGCCCCGCGCCCGGTGCTGGTCAGCCGACCCCGGTCAAGGGAGCGCCGGCACCATGAACTTCGCGCGCCCATCCAGCACGCGCAGGCACGGCTTCGACATGACGCCCATGATCGACGTTGTGTTTCAGCTCATCATCTTCTTCATGTACACCGCCCAGTTCGCGCAGGCCACCCGCACGCCAATCGATCTCCCCGACCAGCCCGGCGACGAGCAGCGAGCGCACACCGTCGCCGAGATCGTGGTCGATATCCGGGCCGACGGCACGTACCTCGCGGAGCGCGAGGTCATCGCCTTCGATGCCCTCATCCGGAAGGTGCAGGTCGAGATCGACCGGTCCAGCACCCCGGGCGATCTCTCCATCCTCGTGCGTGCCCACCAGGACTGCCCCATGACATTTGTAAACCGGCTGGCGACGCGCCTGGTCGAGATGGGCGTCCGCCGCATCATTCTTGGCACCGCCGACCAGATCGGCCCGGGCTGAGCGGAGCGCCCACGTGAGATTCGTCGCGAACAAACTCGAGCGAGCGGGCGCCAAGCGGGCCTTGTTGCCCATGACGCCCCTCATCGACGTTGTCTTTCTGCTGCTGATCTATTTCATGGTCACCTCGTCCATGACGCCCAGCGAGTCGAGGCTCTCGTCTGCGCTCCAGACCGAGAGCAAATCCGGACGCGCCGCCGACCTCCAGCCGCAGGTCGTCCTCGTCGATGTCGTCGATGGGGCCGCGGTGTTCATCATGGGCGGGCGGGTCATGCGGACCAAACGCGAACTCACCGAGCTGCTCGTGCAACTTCCCAAGGAGAGCGGCGTGTTCGTCAAGGTCGAGGGTCGCGCTCCGGTCC
>JADFOF010000129.1 GCA_022563015.1 Planctomycetota bacterium | reverse complement strand
ACCCCGAGCGAGCGCCCGCGCGTCTGGACCACCGCGATGGTCTGCGGGTGACAGTCGTGGGCGACGAGGAAGGTCGGCTTCTTGCGATGCGCGATCGCGTGGCACATGGCCATGGCCTCGGCCGCGGCTGTGGCTTCATCCAGCAGCGACGCCCCAGCCAGCGGCAGGGCTGTCAGGTCGGCGATCATGGTCTGGAAGTTCAGCAGCGCTTCGAGCCGACCCTGCGAGATCTCCGCCTGGTACGGCGTGTACTGCGTGTACCACCCCGGGTTTTCGAGCACGTTTCGCAGGATGACCGGCGGCGTGATCGTTCCGTGATACCCCATGCCGATGCACGAGCGGAAGACCTTGTTCCTGCCCGCCATCTTGCGCAACTCGCTGAGCAGCTCGTGCTCGCCGCGGGGTTGGCCGAGGTTCAGCGGGCGGTCCATGCGGATCGAGGTCGGCACGGTCTGATCGACCAGCGCGTCCAGCGAGGGCAGCCCGAGCAGGCTGAGCATCCCGGCGATGTCCGCGTCGTTGGGGCCGATGTGCCGATGGACGAAGGTGTCCGTGGGCGCCAGCGGCGATCGGCTCGCGGTGCGGGCGGGGTGAGCGGCGTCGGATGGCGCGGGCGGCGGGGGCATCAGTGTCATGTTCATCCTCGGGGTGTCTCCCCGGCTTGACGTGAGGCCAACTGTAGGATCCGCCATCGCCTCGAATCGCCCGCCGACGCCCCCGGACGCGCCGCGCGGTACAGTATGTGCATCAGGGGGTGTGCGTATGGCCAGCGGGTGGAAGAGTCTGCTGCGCGTCGGCTCGGTGGCAGCCGCGGGTGTTGTCGCGTGTGTGCCGGGCGGGTTGGCGTGGGGGCAGCCCGCCGAGACCCTGTCGCCGGAGCGCACGGCCGACATCCGCCTGTACGACCAGCACGTCACGACCCTGGCCAACCCGTTCTTCGAGGGGCGGGCGCCCGGGACGCGCGGCAACAGGCTGGCGGCGGAATACATCGCGTTCAACTTCCGTCGGCTCGGGCTCGAACCCGCGTTCCCCAGCGAGATCGAGGCGGCGGACGGTTCGACGGTCATCACGCCCAAGGCCTCGTACCGCCAGACGCTCACGCAGGGATCCGAGCTGAGGGCGACGCGCCGGTCGGTGGGCATGACCACCGACGCGGGTGTGACTGTCGCGTTCACGCCCTTTGCGCAGGCGACGGTGCTCGAGTACTCCGGCTCGGGCACGGTGTCGGGTCCGCTCGTGTTCGTCGGGTACTCGATCGTCGAGGGCGCGGACGGGTATTCGAGCTACGGCGAGGGCGACGACCTGACGGGCAAGGTCGCGCTGGTGCTCCGCTTCGAGCCGTTGAACCAGGACGGGCACAGCCGATGGACCGAGCGGAGCTGGACGCCGGCGGCGAGTCTGTCGCGCAAGCTCAGTGCGGCTGAGCGGCTCGGCGCCGTCGCCGTCATCCTCGTCAACCCGCCCGGTGCGGACGACCCGCGCGTGGGCGAGCTGATGGACATCGAGGCCGGCACATCTGGGCTTGAAGGGCTGCTCAACATCCCGGCGGTCATGCTGAGCGCCGAGTCGGCGGACCGGATGGTGCGTGCGGGTGATTTCCAGGGCCGATCGCTGGCCGAGCTTGGCGCACTCGCGGACGAGGGTAGCGGCGTCATCGACATGCCGGGCGTGCGGGTCGATCTTGACGTGCGCGTCGAGCGGGTGCCGATCGAGACGGACAATGTGGGCGGCGTGCTCGCGGGAAGGGGCTCGCTGGCGGACGAGTACGTCATCGTCGGGGCGCACTACGACCACCTCGGGTACGGCGAGTTCGGCTCGCGGGCGGTGGGCGGCCGGGGCGAGGTCCATCCGGGCGCCGACGACAACGCCTCGGGCACTGCGGGGGTGCTGCTGGCGGCTGCGCGGCTCGTGCACGCGTACGAGTCGCTGCCCGAGACCGCCCAGGCGCGATCGATCCTGTTCCTGGCGTTCACGGCGGAAGAGAGCGGGCTGAACGGCTCGCGGTATTTCGTGCGACACATGCCGTTCGAGAGCGACGCCGTCTTCGCGATGGTCAACATGGACATGATCGGGCGGCTGCGCGACGGGCGGCTGGAGCTGGAGGGGCTCGATACGGGCGACCGGATGGCTGAGATCGTCGGCCCGTTCGTCGATGCCGTGGACCTGACCATCGAGACGAAGAAGCCCACGAGCAACTCCGACCACGCGTCGTTTCGCGCCCGGAAGATCCCGATCCTGAACTTCCACACCGGGTTGCACGCGGAGTATCACACGCCCGACGACGTTGCGGCATTGATCAACCGCCGGGGCGCGGTGCGGGTGGTGGAGCTGGTCACGGACGCGGTCATGGCGCTGGCGCTGGACCCGGGCGAGATGGCGTTCACCAGGCCGGGCCGCGAGGTTGCGCAGGCGGATGACGAGCAAGTCTCGCCCGACGACGCGGTCCCGGCCGTCCCGGCGCTGGCCGCATCGTTCGGCGTCGCGGTCGGGGCGAGCGAAGCGGACAAAGCGGAGGGGGACGACCCGGAGGAGCCGGGGATGCTCTTCACGCGTGTGGACGCCGACTCGCCGGCCGAGCTTGCGGGCGTGCGCGCCGGCGACCGCCTCATCCGCTGGAGCGGCGCCGAGATCAAGGACGCGCAGGACTGGTACGACGCGATCGGCGGCAACAACCCCGGCGACCTGGTCGAACTCTACATCACACGCGACGGCACACAACTCCGCCTGCACGCGATCCTGTCGGGCGGCTGAATCTCGCGGGCGATTCCCCGGGTTCATCGCAGATGATCCCGCCGTTCGGGTCGGGGTCATGGTCGCTCGATGACCCGCTGCGCCCGCGCGGAAGATCGGCTGCCCGCCCACCGAAAAGCGTGAAGATCAGGGCTCATGAGCCTGAAGAGTGAAGCGAACCCTCCGCGTTGTCCATGGTATCTTCAACGCTCTGGTTCGACTCTGATTGCGCGTCTGAAGAATCGGCGGCTGCGGCCTCCTTTACTGCTGGAGGATCTGTCTCCTCTACTTTGTTCTTTTCTAACTTCGGTGCAGCGGGTTGCCACTCCTGCAGATGCTGAACTACGTCCCCGTAGAAGTCATCGATCGTATCAAGGACCGAATCAATAAACGAGCGCTTGCCGACAGAACGTTTCAGACCCATTGGCCGTATGAGCGACACCGTAAACGAAACGATTTCACGATTGTTGCTCGGAATCAGAAGTGATTGCTTGTTCCGGACATTCGCAAGCAGATCGGACATGGATGACCTGGATCGCATGCCCCAGCTTTCCAGTCGGACATCGGGTGCACTTTGCTTCAATTGACGCAAGAGCCAGTTGATTCTCGTTGTGGTTCTTCCTGTTTGTGGTGCATCTGTTGAGACCGACACGACAATCTGTTGAGCACGCAGGTCTGCCCTAAGTGCGATGTCGCCCACCGTGTTGGGTATACGGATTGCTCCAGTCATCACGCCTCGCGTTGCCATCGTATCAACGATGTTCGCTATGCGAATGGAAATATCTTTTCTTTCCACTGTGGAGAGCACTTCTTGAACATCAGTGCCCAGTTGTCGACCCAGGCGCAGAACCGCAAACGATATGAGCTCCTCCCACTTTCCCGCTATTTCGACTGCTTTTTTGTCGGAATGGCGAAGAGTACCGTTCTTCACTGCATCGCGTACTCCAACCCAATGCTCGCCCATGTCGCGGAAGTCCACGGCACCGGCATTTGGATGCTCCAGATACCGAATCAACTCGCCTAGGATCCAGGCTTGATCTGCATCTGCTACACCACGGTACGACTTCTGCAGTACGGCTTCTGTCAAGACCCTTGACCATGACATATGGTAGAGGGCTACTTTTCTTAGTTTGCGTTTGTCTACTTCGACGGGATGCTCGCCGGGTATTCTGGCGATCTGATTTGAGATCGTGATTACGCAATCAAAGCCCTGCTCCTTCGCCAAGTCCAGATACGCCTCAATCTGTTCGCGGTTGAGTTCATTACTTCCCGTCTTTACCTCAATCAGAGCCGTCCACGAGCGCTTGCCACGGACTGTGCGGATGAGTCCATCCGGACGAACAGTGCTCCCATCGTCCATCTCAAATAGTGTCTCAATGTATGCGTCAAACCGGCCCTTCAGTGCGCCGCATGGTTTTGCGAACGCCATGCCAAATTCGTCAACCGACGCCAGTACCGCGAGCAGGGCAGAGGTGGCTCGGCATTCTTGTTCCTCGGCGTTACGCATGCCAGAAACAGGAATCAAACGTGCTGTTTCCCATGAAGACGTGTCAAGTTCATTCGCCATGTGTGCGCCCTTCGTTGTCGCAGATTCAATCGGTGTCTCTTCACTTGTCTAACAGTTGATTGAACTGTTCAGAATAGCGGGGACATCACCACGCTCAATCGAAGAAACAAACGACGTTCCGATCATTCCGGCGGGCCGGGGACCGCCCCCGGCGGAGAGCGATTGTTCGACGGGGCTGGTCGAGAATCAACCGGAATCCGGCTGCGCGGGGATGGGCCGGGATTGGGGTCGCGAGAGAGACGGTTGAAATGTGCGAGGTATCGAGCCGTTCTTCTTATCACCGGAGGGGATGTCGGCTCGGAGATCCGACGTACCGCTTCCCCACTTCGTCTCTTCGTCTCTTTGCCACCTCGCGGATTTCGCGTTGAATTCGCCCAACGGTCGGCTCGGAGATCCGACTTACCGCTTGTCACTTCCCGAACCACACCAGGCGCCAGCCGCCGCGTTCGAGCACCATTGTGAGCGAGGACCAGTGCAGGCCTCGGGCGGCGTCTTTGGTCAGGGCGATCTCGAACGCGTTGGGGCCCAGCGGCTTCATGATGACCATCGGCGAGTGCTCGCCCAGGGGCATGCGCAGGAACAGCTCGAGCACGTCGTCGCGGCGCTGCTTGAGGATCTCGAAAATCTCCTCCGGCTCGCGCGAGTGGGCGTAGGCGTCCTCGATGGCGCGCTGGCTGAGCACCTGCTCGACGAACAGGGCTGCGTCGTCCTCGTCCAGGCAGTACATGATGTTGGCCATCAGGTGCCGCCCGGTGGCGTTGACGAGCGTGATCGAGCCGTCGGCGTTGGTGATGCGAGGCTCGGCCAGTGCGACCGCCGGGGTGCGGGGCCTCGACATGTCGGCCGAGGCGGGGGTCGAAATATCAGCCCCGGCGAGGCCGGTGAAGAACGGCTTGTACCCGATCCGACGCTCGTACGTGCAGCCGCTGAGCGCACACGCGGCGACCACTCCCGCCGTCCACGCCGCAGCCACTGCTACCGATATCGATCTGTGCGTCCGCATCACGTTGAAGATCCGTAGCCCGGCCAGCATCGGTTCGCGCCCCGGCACGAGGATCGGCAAGCAAGCCCCCCATTGCCCATCGCCTCTCTCCGCCCATGGTACGTCCCAACCCCACGGGATACGCTCCCGGTATGGATGAGCCCGACCGACCCGCTGCTGAACGCCGACTCGCGCTGCGGGTCGTCACCCGCCCGCCGGACACGAACCACTACGGGACGATCTTCGGCGGTGTCATCATGAGCCTGATCGACCAGGCGGGGTTCGTCCACGCCCGCACGCTGGGGCAGCACCGCTGGGTGACGGCTGCGATCGACCGCGTGGAGTTCAAGCAGGCGGTGTACGTCGGCGACATCGTCTCGCTGCACACCCAGACCGTGCGCACGGGGACGACGAGCGTGACGGTCGCGGTCGAGGTCGAGGCTGAGCGCACCAACGGGCGGTGCGTGCCCGTGACCAGCGCGACGCTGACGATGGTCGCGGTGGACGGTGACGGCAGGCCGATCCCGTTCCGATCGCCCCCGAGCGTGTAAGGACTGCACGTGAACGACGCAGTTGCGACAGACCGCCCGGCGAAGCTGGCTGTGATGCTGTCCGGCTCGGGGCGCACGCTCTTGAACCTGCTGGACGCGATGGGCACGACGGGCGCGGGTCGGCTGGACGCGAGCGTGCCGTTGGTCATCGCGTCGCGCGAGTGTCTGGGCGCCGAGCGGGCCCGGCAGCGCGGGCTGAGGACGATCGTCGAGCCGGGCGAGATCCCCGCCGATCGGCTCGATGAGCTGCTCGATGCGCACGGCGTGGGCTGGGTCGCCCTGGCCGGGTATCTGCTGCTGGTGAACATCCCGCCGCGGTTCGAGGGCCGGGTGGTCAACATCCACCCGGCGCTGCTGCCCGGGTTCGGCGGCGCGGGGATGTACGGCCTGCGCGTGCACCGGGCGGTGATCGACGCGGGCGAGACCGAGTCCGGGTGCACGGTCCACCTGTGCGACAACCGATACGACGCCGGGCCGATCATTCTGCAGAAGACCTGCCCGGTCGAGCCCGACGACACGCCCGAGACGCTGGCTGCGAGGGTGTTCGAGCTCGAGTGCACAGCCTACCCCGAGGCGCTGCAACTGCTGTTTGCGCGAGGCGTATCTATCAACGGCTGAGCGGGAGGACCCATGCCACAGACCGTGTCCCGACGCATTCACGCACTGTTCGCCTGTCTGATCCTGGTGCTGTGCTGTTCGTGCGTGGAGCCGGCGTCGGCGCAGGCGGGCGACGGCGCGGCGCGCGTGCGCGAGTTGCACCGGCTCGCGCTCGAGGCCTTCGCCCGCACGGACTACCCGACGGCCGAGACGCATCTGCACGAATTGCTCGAGCTCGACGGCGAGAACTTCGTCGTGCATTACAATCTCGCCTGCGCCCGGGCGGTTCAGGACGATGTCGACGCTGCGTTCACGCGGCTGGCCTCGGCCATCGCGCTGGGATTCGCCGATCGCACGCAGCTCGAGGCCGACCCGCACCTGAACTCGATCCGCTCTGACCCGCGCTACGCCGTGCTGCTGGACAAGTGGGACGACATCATCCGGCTTCAGGCCAAGTCGCGATCGTCGCGGCTGGCCGAGCGATTCAAGGGGTACGACGAGTCGCGCGACGAGCAGCTCAAGCTGGTGTACCTGTCCAGCTTCGACGCGGTGACGACCGAGAGCGTGAAGCGCGAGCTGTCGCGCCTGGGCAAGTGGGCGGCTGCGAGTCTGTTCACCGACCTGGCCGAGGATGACGACGCCGATGCGTGGGTCGCGGTCGTGCTGCCCACGCAGGAGGACTTCGAGCGCTGGCGTTTCGCGCACTACGGGACCGCGGGCAAGAGCGACATGCGGCAGATCGGCGGGTCGTACCGGCACGACGAGAAGCTGCTCATCACGCTGGACCTGGGCGGGTCGCTCCGGCACGAGTTCTTCCACGCGCTGCACTGGCGGAGCATGACGCGCCTGGGACAGATCCATCCGATCTGGATCCAGGAGGGGCTGGGCGCGCTGGTCGAGGACACCGACCCGGCCGGGGACGGCTCGCTCACGCCCGTG
>JADFOF010000128.1 GCA_022563015.1 Planctomycetota bacterium | reverse complement strand
TCGCGACCGCGAACCAGTGTGCACCGTCGGTCTCGATGCGCAGCAGCGCTAGGTCGGCGTCGGCGTCCGTCTGCAGAACACGGGCAAGGTAGACCGACCCGTCGTGGGTTTCGATCACCGGATCGTCGACCCCGGCCACTACGTGGGCATTGGTGAGGACGTGGCCCTGGTCCGAGATCACTACGCCTGCACCCTGCCCCTTGCGACTGTGAACACGTACCACATACCGCCGCGCATCGGGGTAGATGTCGCAGAGGCCACACGTGCCCGGATTGTGCTCAACCAGCTGCACCGCCGATGTGGGCCTCCTTTGGATGGTGGCCGAGCGTGTGGAGGCACACCCGCACGCCGTCAAAAGGAAGGCGAGGCTCAGCAGTGCAACGCCAGGCCGATGTGCCATACCGCGATCCTCTCGCATAGTGCCGGATCCGGCCGAGGGGCGACGCTCCGCCATCTTGACTGGTCCCGGTGCCTTGTGCTGCAGTGTATCGATAGCTCTGCCGCAAAACCAGTTGAAAGCGCTCCGTATTCCTCGCGGCGCTAGGATCTTGTTCAAGGCTAGAGGGCCAGCGTTTTGTGGTGCCATGTCAAACCCAAACGGATCAGAGGCCGTTTGGTTTGTGAACGGTGCAACAGATTGCTGGCCCCGTACTTGGCCACAACCTTCCGGCCCGTTACTCGTCCCGTCTTCATGGCTGCGGTCCGTAGATCTAGTCCACTGGTCTCAGCGATTGGAGGTTTCTTTGAGTATCATTCAGTCACCTCGATGGAAACTTCGATCAGCTTTTCCGTTGGCGCCAGGCACCGGGCGTCATCACATGCCTGAAACTGGACGAGGACCGTGAAGGAAGCAGTTGTTCCCGAACGTGCGGATTCCGCCAACTTCGTGTTGATGATGATCTCTTCACGCCCGTCGAGAACCTTGATCGGCTCTTGGACATAACTTGCTTCGAGCAATCGTCCCCGCGGGTAGGCCACACTCAGCAGTTCGACCAGGTCGCTCCCTCGAATGTCGACAACGGTTGGGATGAGATAGGGCGAGGGTGCCGGATTGACGTTCACATGCCATCCTTGCTCGATCTGAAGAACGACCCTGACCTCGAAGTTGGAGCCCGCACGAACGCGCGTTGGTTGCACAACCACACTGATCTCGACATGTTGTCCGCCGTCGAGCGGCTGGAGCACGCCGAACTCCTCACTGAGATCGGGAAGTGACAAGTCGAACGGCTTGGGATCGGGCTCGGGGACGTTCTGCTCTTCGGTCTCGATATATCGTTGCAGCGCATGAACCATATGCAGAAACGCCGATGGCGACCGGGTAATGGAGCCGGAGAACGCATCCAGCGTCTGTTTGGCTCGACTGCGCCACGCTGCCTTGCCGGTCGCGAGCCAGAGATCGATCAGATTGTGCACCATGACCGCGTTTCCGGACGGGATCGCGCCCTCGGAAACACTCTTGCTGCGTGCGATGAGGTCCGGAGCTTCCTGCGCGAAGTAGTAGCCGCCACTGCCCTCATCCCAGAAAAGCTGATCGTTGGTGTGTGCGAGTTCGCCGGCAGCGCTGAGCCATCGCCGCTCACCTGTAGCGGTGTGCAGAGAAAGAAGGCCACGTATCACGTAGGCGTAGTCCTCCTGAAAAGCGGGCTGTTGGACGACGCCTTCGCGCCAGATGCGCCACAGGCGACCATCTTGCATGCGCATGTTCTCAAGGATGAAATCCGCCGCGCGTTCGGCGGCTGCGATGTACTCGGGCTCATCGAGCACCGTGCCCGCTAAGGCGTAGGCGTCGATCATCAAGCCGTTCCACCCCGCGATGACCTTGTCATCGAGTCGCGGAAGCTTTCTCTGGTCTCGGACGCTCTTCAGTTGGGCCAGAAACGCGTCGACTCGAGCGCGACGAGAGACATAGTCCTCTCCGCGCTTGGGGGCAAGTTCGCTCAGCGGCTTGCGCATGTAGATGACGCGACCGTCTGGATGCAGGTGGCCCGGGTACGTCGGAATCTTGCCCTGCGCGAAGATGTCGTTGAAGAGAGCCCGCTGTTCGGCATCGAGCGTGTCGCGGATCGCGGACTGATTCCAGGCGTAGTACGCGCCCTCGACGCCGTCAGTCTCGGCGTCCAGCGCCGAGTAGAACTGGCCGTCCGGCCCCATCATCACGTCGTCTACATATCGCAGTATGTCCCGCGCCGTGTCTCCGAAGGCCGCCTCTCCAGTCACCTGAAACGCCCTCACGTAGGCGCGTGTGAGCTGTGCCTGGTTGTAGAGCATTTTTTCGAAGTGAGGGACGCGCCACTGAGCATCCGTCGAGTAGCGATGAAAGCCGCCGCCGACGTGGTCGTACATGCCGCCGGCGGCCATCATCCGCATGGTGTGCAGCGCCATGTTCAGCGTGGCTTCGTCCCCGGTGCGCTGGGCGGCGTCGATCAGGAACGGATACGTGTACCCTTGCGGGAACCTTGGCGCAACACCGAAACCGCCGAGCCTGCGGTCGTACCGCCGAGACATCTCAGACACCGCGCTGTCAACAAGACCCATGGTGAGCGGAGCACTCGCGGACGCGCCCTCGTCCTTGAGCGCTCGTTGTATCGCCGCTGCAGCGTTATCGGCGGCGGCAAGAACCTGAGGCCGACGATTCGCCCAGGCGTCGGCCAGCCCCGTGACGATGGTCGGGAATCCCGGTCGGCCGGCCTGCGCGGTCGCTCCGAAGTAGGTTCCGGCGAAGAACGGTTTGAGGTCTGGGGTCAGGAACACGCTGTTGGGCCACCCCCCCCGGCCGCGCGTCATCAGCCGTGTCGCCATCATGTAGACCTCATCGAGATCGGGGCGCTGCTCGCGATCAACCTTGATATTGATGAAGTGCTTGTTCATGAGCGCGGCGATCTCGGGGTTTGTGAAGACCTCGCGCTCCATCACGTGGCACCAGTAGCAGGTGGAGTAGCCGACAGACAGGAAAATTGGCTTGTTCTGCTCCTTGGCCGCAGCCAGCGCTTCGTCGCCCCAGGGATACCACTCGACCGGGTTGTGCGCATGCTGGAGGAGATACGGACTCGTCGCGTCCATCAGGCGATTCGAGTACTTCCATGTTCCATCGGGATTCAGAAGCCCCTCATGTCCCTCCGCGATTGCTCCCGGCTGCGATGCAGCGGGCCCTGCCCCTTGGCTCCTGTCTCGATTGGAACCCCGAGGCTCGCCCGATTGGGCCGGCGCTCGACCGGCAATTGATGAATTGGGCGTCGAACTGAGAACGATCAGGCCCGCGGCGAGAACGACTCCGCTGGCGGCGAGTGCGAGTAAGGCTCGTGGCTGCATCAGAGTCGCTCCGGCATGTGTCTTGAACGATGAAGCGCGGCCAGCGAGTCTCCTTGCCGGCGGCGCGAGTGTGCGAAGGGTTCGCGGATCAGGGATCGCCCTTGGCTGAGTCTAGCAGCGATGCGCCCATTTCCTTGAGCGACCGCTCATGGCCGAGCCGTTTGATGACCTTGTTGGTCTCCGCGTCGATCAGCAGCACGAATCCGGTCTTTCCGCCGTGCTCGTCCCACACGTCTTCCAGACCCAACGCACTCGCAAGGTACTGCGACTGTCGGCGGTTGAACTCGCGTGTCTGGTCGAACACGACAAAGAGCACCGGCTGTTGGTCATACTTCGCCTGAAGCTCCTCAAACACCGGTCCCATCGCCTTGCAGTACCCGCACCAGTCGGCGTGAAACTTGATCGCGATGATCTCGGGCCCGTCATCCTGCGTGGTCGGGATTGAGTCTTGCGGCGCACTGAGTCCGAGTCCGGCAAGAGCCAATGTCAGAATCAGCATGGCGGAAACGCCCGCAACGGTGAGTCGATGTGATTGCCTTGTCATGGTACAAACCTCCTTGAGGGGTTTCATGAGTGAGGAACTGAAATCAGGATCCGTCTTCGGGCACAGGGGCGTCCGAGACGATGGCATACGCGAAGTGATCGTCCGACCAGAACCGGACGCGGCAATGCCCCTTGTCCTCATCGCCGGCCAAAGTGTCAATCTCTCGCCGCGGAATATTCGGTGCAAGTCCGAAGTCTGCGAGCCGCAACTGGTACAACGAAAGCTCGCGCTTGGCAGTGTGCCATCGTGTGAGGATGAGCGGGCCTGCGTCGAAACGACAGATGCGTCCACCGATCAATGTGGCCCCGATCGGCGCTGCCGCCAACCGGATCTCGAACGGCGCGATCGGTTGCATCTGTTCCACGATACCCCATGTTTCATCGGCGAGAATCGTCAATTCAGGGCGTGACGCGTGGTCGATTGCCATGAGTGACGCCACGCGCGTGATGGAGCGGTTCGTCGATGACTCATGTGACCAACTCACGACCAGCGCCGAGACGGCAACGAGCATCAGCACCGCCGCCACAGCTGCGAACGGAACTCGACGCCGCCGATGGCGCTGCGCGCTGGTCAAGGGGATATCGAGCAGGCGCTGCTCAAGTCCCGTCGGGAGCGTGACCGCGTGAAGCGCCAGCCGCACCTCCGCGCTCTCTTGCTGCAGCTCCAGCCATTCTTCATGTGCCCAGTTGCCGGCATCCGCGATGTCGCGACGGACCCTTTGCTGAATGGGATGATCAGGTGGCAGCATGGTGGCGTCGTGCATGCGCCGCCTCAATTCGCCATCGAAGTCGCCTTTCATGGCTCGCCTCCAAACCTGTACCGCGGTTCGCTCGGTGCTTGCTCAGCGCGTTGTGTGTCCGACCCGCCGGTGCGAAGAAGTTCTCTCAGACGCCGCTTGGCCCGGTGAATGCGGGAAAGGACAGTCCCCAACGGAAGATCGAGCCGATCGGCGGTATTCTGACAGCTCAGCCCTTCGATGAAGACCATGAGCAGCGGGATCTTGACTCGATCACTGAGGATGTCCAGAGCGGTCTGAAGCGCATCGTGCTCGATCGCGGAACTCATTCTCGCCAGGGGGTCGATGATCCCCAGTTCGACCGAATCGAGCGGCTGGTGAAGGGGCGTGCGAGCCTCGCTTCGTCTCAATCGTGCGTAGCGGTGACGGAGAATCTGAAAGAGCCACGCGCGGGCTCGCTCCTTGTGGCGAAGACGGGTCATGCCCTTCCACGCCTGATAAAAGGTTTCCTGCACGAGGTCCTCGGCCACGTGCCGATCGCCACACAACCGGTACGCGAAACGGTAGAGGTCGCCGGCGTGCACACGCACCCACCCCTCGTAGGCGGCGGCGGCCTTTGGGTCAACTCGATTTCTGCGACCTGAGCCTTGCTTCATGGTTGAGAACACACGTCAGCCACCAAGGAGGTGCCCGGAAGGGGCCGATTTATTCCCTCAAGAGCGCAAAAACTGTTGATCGCAGAGTGTTCTTGTGCCACAATAGGGAGTAGGAGGGATGGTATGCAGCCTTCGCGGGCGGATATCAGGTGCAGTTATCTTGGCCTGTTTGTTCTGGTCGTGCTGCTGGTGTGCACGACGACGGGCGTGCAGTTGTGGCGATTGACGGCGGACCGACCGACTCAGCCGCAGCGCATCGCCGCCATCCTCGTTTCCTGGGGTCTGTCGACGGAAGGATTCAGAATCCCGGTTGCCCAGGAGGATATTGAGCGGCACATCGCGATGTTGCGCAGTCCGTACGGCGAGGAGCGGGTCCGCGCGGCGCGCTGGCTTGCATCGCACGGAGTCCGCGACGCGGGTGCAGCGATCGCCGACGCCATGAACGATTCCGGCACGCGTCGCCCGTGCCAGCTCGCCCATGCACTTGGACAGCTCGGCGATGATCAATGGGCCGATGAATTGGTACGCGCGACCAAACAGCCGTGGAACCAGGATCTTCAACTCTGCGCGACGATCGGGCTCGAGGAGCTCGGATCCGATCGCGCGGTGGACGCGCTGATCGAGTCGGTGAAAAACGGGACGGCTCGTACCACCGCCATCCGGGCCCTGGGCATCATCGGTGATTCGGCCGCCATCCCACATCTTCGCACGATCGCCAAGACCACCCGCGAGAGAATCGTACGAGAGCTTTGCGAGCAAGCCATCTCTCGCATCGAGATTGTGAATCTCGGCGATCCGATCCCCGCTCTCGTTCAACACGTGCAGTCGTCGCTGCGCGGTGGCCACGCCGACGAGTGGGCGCTGCGCTGGATCGCGACCATCGGAGACGAGCGGGCGGTCGGGGTGCTGGCATCGGCGCTGACAGAGCGCGGTTTGTCGATGCGCGACTGCGAGCGGGTTGCCGCCACACTACTGGCTCTCAATGAAGAGGGGATCGGCGCGCTAGAGCATGTTGCCTCCTCGGAATCGGCGTCGCGCCGTGTAGCGCAAAGCGCGCTGTCGATCAGTACGCATCGCGATGGCGAGCGACTTGCGCGATCCCGGTAAGCACGCGGTGCCAAGCCTCGATCTACAATAGCGGGGGCACGATAGGGGTACCTGGAGATACCGTCCTGTTGCCTTACGGGCAGGTGGGCCAGCACTTTGTTGTGGCGTAGCGGGCCAGCGATTTGTGGTACCAGGTCAAACCCAAACGACTCCGCTGTCGTTTGGCTTGTGAGCGGTGCAACAAACTGCTGGCCCCCTACTCAAAGACAAGAATCCTCCCTGGGGTGCCGCTGCAGACTTTACTTGCTCCGCCCGCCGCCCCGCTTGGCCTTCGACGCGCTGATCTGCAGCCGGGCGGTCTGCGTCGCGTCGCACAGCGGCTTGTTCATCCGCGTGTTCAGCACGTCGCCAAGCGTCCTTCTTCCGTACACCTCGATCAACGCTCGCGCTGCCTCGTCCTGCGTCTTGTGCAGAAGGCACAGGTTCTTCCCGTGATTCTGCAGCCCGAGCGGACACTCCTGCACGCGGTCGATCGGCTGCACCACGCGGATGATGTCCAGCAGGCTGATCTCCTCCGGCTCGAGGGCCAGCATCCATCCGCCCCCGAGCCCACGCTGCGACGAGATCAACCCCGCAGCCGCCAATTGCTGCAGCACCTTGATCAGGTACGGCGCCGGCACCGACGCACGCTCGGCCAGCGTCACGCTCGTGGCGTACTCATCCTCGACGATCGCAAGGCACACCATCGCTCGAAGCGCGTATTCAGTCGTGTCTGTCAACATGGAGGTCTTGTCCCTGAGTCACGTGGTGAGTCTATCGGCCTACCGGCCGTCAAGCGCCACACCCCGCACGCCCGCTCCCGGCGCACGATACGAACACGGGCCGCAGAATCCAGAGCGGCATGCGGTTCTGTACGCTCCCGGTCATGTACCGCTGCTCGTACTTCGCGAACACACGCACCGGCTGGCCACGAAACACGCACCGCGGCTCGATCATCGGAGTGTGGCCCACCATCGATCGCAACGCCTTCAGCGACTCCATCGCTGCTCGATCCTTCGTCGCGGCGGGCTTTGCGTTCATACCTGTC